>JAJZNX010000046.1 GCA_021852275.1 Planctomycetota bacterium
CACTTGACGCCCCACCACCGGTGCTAATACCCTGTACACCCTGGTTGGAGAAGGGCTGAAATGGAATGACGGCCGTGTGAATGATGCCGCCATTGCCAATTACTATGCCCGGATGGAAAAGAATAATATTCATCCGCATACCGTGGCGTCGGCGATTGAGATAGGGCGGCCGGTGAATCTTAAAAAATCTTTGCGGGCTTTGGCGGTGATGAACGGCGTGGTAGCGCAGGTAACCGATGAGGAAATTCTTGAAGCGAAGGCATTGGCAGGCAGGTTCGGCTTTGCGTGCGAACCGGCCAGTGCCGCGACCATTGCGGGGTTAAAACAGCTTTTAAACAGGCAGATTATTTCCCGCCATGAACGGGTGGCGTGTGTGCTTACGGGGCATGGCCTTAAGGATCCGGATGCCACGGTGTATTATCACACGGGTATCAAGACCAAAGATGCCCGTCAGCCGCCGCCGGAGCCTACGTGGGGCCATCTGGCCAACAAACCCCTGCAGGTGGCCGATGATTTGCAGGCTATTTTGCAGGGGCTGGGTTTGGATGCAGGTACGATCGGCAAGGACGTAGGAATTGGGTACGTGGCGACTCCCGGCGATTGGCCGTTTGTGGAGTATTAGCGGCGGAACGGGGTCGGCCTCACGTATTGACGCAACATTATTGTCAGCAGGAATCAAGATGACGGAATCGACGGAAAAACGTTACAGTGTCGGAGAGCTAGCGGCTCATGTGGGCGGTACTGTGCTGGGCGATACTGCGCGGCCAATCGTGCGATGCCATGGGTTGATGGGGGCGGAACCTGCAGATATAACTTTTGTATCGAATGTGAAATACATGCGCCAACTGGCTACAACGGAGGCCGGGTGCGTGGTGGTGGGGCGTCAAGTGAATGAGAAGTCCATTGGACGCGATGGCAAGCCTCCGTTGACGTTCATTCAAACTGACGATCCGTATTTTTCCTTTCGGCAGATTGTGGTGCTGATTCATGGCTTTCGGCGGCATGCCGCAGTGGGCATCTCGCCGTTAGCGAGTGTCGCTTCGTCTGCACGCATTGGCAAAAATGTGAACATTCATCCATTCGCGTATGTAGGCGAAAATGTGACCCTTGGCGACGGTTGTAACATTTACAGCGGCGTGACGATTATGGACGAGGTCATCCTCGGTGAGGACTGTATTTTGTACCCTTCCAGTACGATTTACGAACAGTGTGTGCTGGGCAATCGGGTAATTTTACATGCTGGAGTAGTCATTGGCAGCGATGGATATGGGTTTGCCACCCATAAGGGAGTACATCATAAGATTCCACAAATTGGCACTGTGACGCTGGAAGATGATGTGGAAATCGGCGGCAATTCGGTGGTGGAAAGAGCCGCGATGGAAACCACGCGCATTGGAATGGGTACCAAACTCGGCAATGGCGTGGTCATTGGGCATAATTGCCACATTGGTCAGCACAATCTGCTGGTCAGCCAGGTAGGTATTGCCGGTTCCACCAGTACGGGGCATCATGTGGTGTTGGCAGGCCAGGTGGGCGTTGCCGGCCATTTGCACATTGGGAATATGGTAACGGCGGCGGCCCAGACGGGTATTGCGGGAGATATTGCAGACAAGCAGGTCGTATGGGGTACACCATCGATTGAGATACATCAAGCCAGGCGGGTTTTTGCCCAATTGGCCCATTTACCTGAATTGGTAAAACGCGTGCGGGCGCTGGAAGTGCAGTTGGAAAAGCTCAAGCCGGGCAATAGTGACCATTCGGAAGTTGGTGGTTGATTTTCGTATGAGTCCTGGTGCAGGCCTGACCTGTTTCTTAAGAGACGGACTGTTGCGGTCTCCCGATCGTATAACCATGGATTGCACGCTTAAGCCAGATATGCAAATTCAACCGGGCGGTCACGGGGGAAATGATCAGCAGATTGGCAGATGAGTTAAGGTATATGAAAAATAATAGTGCGGGTAAAGTCGTAGTGATTACCGGCGCGTCATCGGGAATCGGTGCAGCCACAGCCGAAGTGTTGGCCAAAGCCGGGGCGAAATTGGTCCTGGGGGCACGGCGTTTAGACAAACTCCAGGCCGTGGCGGCGCGGGTTCTGGAATTGGGTGGTCAGGCCGAGGTCATGGTATGTGATGTGGGCCGCAGGGAGCAGGTGCAGGCATTACTGGCGTTGGCGCAAAGTCGATTTGGCCGGGTGGATGCGGCGATTGCCAATGCCGGATTCGGTTTTGCTGCACGGGTGCATGACACTACTGAAGAGCAGATGGAGGAAATTTGGCGGGTGAATTTACTGGGTACGTGGTATGTGATGGCCGAGGCCGCACCGTTGATGCTCAAACAACGCCACGGTCATATCATTGCAGTGTCGTCGGTGGTAGCGCGACGGGGGTTGCCGGGAATGGGTCCCTATTGCATGACCAAGGCGGGGCAACTTTCACTGGTTGAAGCCATGCGGGTGGAGTTGCGCGGCAGCGGGGTGTATGTTTCGAGTGTGCATCCCGGTTACACGGAAACGGAATTTTTTCAGCAAGCCTCGCGGCGCAGCGGCAGTGCGGTTCGGGGCGGTGGTAAGGTACAAAATGCCCAGGTCGTGGCCCGCAAAATTCGCTCCCTGATTGAGCATCCACGCCCCGAACTGTGGCCTGTGAAGATGCTTCGCTGGGCCATGGTATTGACCGCGATGATGCCGGGGATCAGTGATGCGGCGATTGCAAAAACCATGCGGCCGCGTGGTCGGCTTTTGTGAAATTGGTTGCGGGTGGCTGCGGGGTTAATTGTGGCTGCACACCGGTAATTATGCCGATAACCATGCTGCGGATGTTATCTGGAAATATGAATTAAGCAGGCAGGCCGACAGTGGCAAAAAAAATATGGCTATTTGTGGCTCTGGTGGTCGTTGTGGGTGGGACCATTCTGGTGTGGAAATCGCGATTCTGGTTCTTCCCGGCGGCAGCGACGGGGCCGGCGCACGTGGTGAAAATTCCACTGGCTCATCCGAAAAATCCGGACACGATTTCGGTGATGACCGCAAATATCGCCCTGGATACACCGACGGAAATGCAATATCCATGGGCCAGGCGGCGTGCACTGGTGGTGCAGGTACTGCTGAAATATCATGCGGATATCATCGGTACGCAGGCGTGCAGTCCGGTGCAAACGGCGTATCTTTCACACTGCCTCACGGCCTATCTGCATTATCCCGCGCATGCGCATTGGGGGGTTAACGTCTTTGCCAGCCTGTCTGGGGCGCTGGAAACATGGAACCAGATATGGTTCAAGGCGGATCGTTTTGCCCTGGTGGCTGCGGCCCACGGCCTGGTACGGCCTCACCATCTGCAGGTCAACCCGACGGAAAACACGTACTATTCGCTGGTGGTGCTGCGCGACAGGCTGGGGATATTGCCGGATATGATTGTTATTGATACGCATCTGCGTCATGGAAATGCCAACGCGGCTTTGTGTGCCCGAAAATTGCATCGTATTTTGGCCCGGTGGAAGAAACGATTTCCCCATGCCCCCGCTATGCTTATGGGGGATATGAACCATCCCAAATCTGATGTCGCGGTATACACGGCCCTGTGCGGCAATTCCGGCCCGGGCCTTCCGCCCGGCACCCGCCTGAAGGATACCTTTGATTATCATGCCCGGCCCAAGGGGGTGTTGTGGGGTACATGGCAACAGTTTAAGGGCCAGCCGGTGATCGCCCTTCCCAGCGATCTGATTCTGGTAAGTCCAACATGGAGGTTTACGCCGGCGAAAATTTTACGCGATCATACCCCCGCAGGCTTATATCCCAGCGACCATTATTTTGTGATGAGCGATTTAACCTGGCCGGGTGGGCCAGGATCAACTCCATAAAAGCACAGTCGCCGGGGGGGGTAGAGAGTCTTGGCCTTGGACGCGATTCTTTTTGTCCAATGGGGGCGGCATTCGTCGAGATTCTCCATAAAAATGGCGGGATTAATCGCGAAAACAGTTGGGGCGAGGGCAGTCAGGCCGGACAGACGAGTACCGGGCGATTGAACCGGTAGAATCGGCTTGGATGGGGCTTTTGATCCGCCTTGGCTGGCGGCCGGAAGGTTTCGGATGGTCCCGTGAAAACCAGCGGGCTTGCGGGACACAGGCGATGGGGTAGAATGTTGCGGTTAGCGGACCTTGAACGCGCAGGATTGGCGCGGAGGCGATCGCGGATTTGGAGATATTCAACATGTTACGTTCAACTCGTTGGGGTATGGTGTTGTTGGCGGCGGCAATTTTTGTCGGCTCGGCCGCCGGATGCTCAGATAACAAGCTGCGTACCGAGCGCGATCAACTGATGAAACAAAATCAGCAATTGCAAACGCAATTGACTGCGGCCAAGGCGCAGGCGGCGGCGGCACAGGCCCAGCTTCAGCAGGAACAAACCGCCATGCAAGCTGCGGCTTCGCAACCCGCTCCAGCACCAGTTCCTCCAACGCCATCCACCTCGGGCTACAATTCGGTACTGCCGAAGTTTTCACATCATGGCGGTCATACGGCGTACCACCATAGAGTGGCCGTGGGGCACCATCATCATTACCGCGGTATGACGGTGGAACATCGCCGTGGAGAAATGGCCCGTTTTATTCTTTCCAGCGATGTGTTGTTTGCGTCCGCCAGTGCCCGGCTGAATCCACGTTCGGAGCATGCGCTGCTGCATGTGGCGTATATGCTTCGCCACCGTTATGCCGGTCGTAGAATTTTGGTGGAAGGCTACACTGATGATCGCCCCATTCATCACCCGTTCAAGAATAACTACCTGCTGGGCCTGGCCCGGGCACGATCTGTGGAATTGTTTTTAGCACACCACGGTGTATCGCGTCGGCGGATGCGGGCGATCAGTTTTGGATCCAAGCATCCCCGTTCCCGCCACGATTTGGCTTTGAATCGCCGTGTGGAAGTGGTGGTGCTCCGTTAAGCCGCTGCCAGCCAAAATATTACCGCGATTCACCGCTGCTGCCAGTGGGTGAATTCAATGACAATCTCATTTGAGTGGAACGGCCGCAATGCTTGCCATTGTAGACTATGACATGGGCAATTTGCGGAGCGTGCAGAAGGCTTTTGCCCTGCTGAATTGTCCGGCCCGTATTGTGACTCAACCGGAAGATGTGCTGCGGGCAGATCGCCTGGTGCTACCCGGAGTTGGAGCGTTCGCGGATGCCATGAAAACGCTTCAGCGGACGGGCTTGGGCGATGCGGTGCGCGATTTTATCCGCACCGGGCGTCCGTTTCTTGGAATTTGCCTGGGATTACAGTTGCTGATGGATGTTGGTTATGAAGATGGCCGGCATGCCGGACTGGGTGTTGTCGGCGGTGATTGCGTGCGTTTAACGGTGGATCAACCGCCGTTGAATCTGAAAGTGCCGCACATGGGCTGGAACTCCCTGAACCTTATGCCGGGCGTGCCGCTTTTCAAGAATGTCGCGGTCGGCAGTTATGTTTATTTTGTACACAGCTATCATGTACAACCGGTGCAGCGCAGCCTGATTGCGGCCACGGTTGATTACGGCGGTCCGTTGGTGGCCGCCATTTGCCGCGGGAATGTCATGGCGACACAATTTCATCCGGAAAAAAGCCAGGAGGTGGGGCGCATCATTCTCCGCAATTTTTCTGAATTATCCTGCTAGAGGCTCTGCGCAGATGTCCACTGAACTTATTCCAGCCATCGACTTACGTGAAGGGCAAGTGGTACGCTTGTTGCAAGGTGACTATGCCAGGCAGACCAGTTACGCGGTAGATCCTGTGGATACCGCCAAACGGTTTCAAGATGCCGGCTGCCGGTGGCTGCACGTGGTCGATCTGGATGGAGCTCGTGATGGTCGGCCGGTGAATCTGCCGATCATTGAAAAAATTGTGCGGGCTACGGATCTGCAGGTGGAGGTCGGGGGAGGAATACGTACACAGGAGACCATGGAACAGTTGCTGGCAAGTGGTGTCAATCGGCTGGTGCTGGGTACGCGAGCTATCGCGGATTTCGATTGGTTTGGGATGATGGCGCATCATTCCCGTTTCCGGCAACGGTTGATACTGGGGCTGGATGCCCGCGATGGTCGTGTGGCCACCCACGGTTGGACGCAGCAGCAGCAGCAAGCCCCCCATGCTGTGGACATCGCCCGGGCGGTGCAGGACTGGCCGTTGGCGGCCATCATTTATACGGATATTGCCCGTGATGGTGCCCTGATGGGTCCGAATATTTCCGCGACCCGGCAGTTGCTGGAGGCGGCAGGCGATCTGCCGGTAATTCACAGTGGCGGAATAACGACCCTGGAAGATATTGCAGCGCTAAAATCGCTTTCTTTGGCCGGGATCATCGTGGGGCGGGCGTTGTATGAAGGGCGTTTAGAAGTCAGGCAGGCAGTTGAACTGTTGGCGGCAACTTCCTGAAAACGCGGCTATAATGCCGCTGTTGGAGGCTTTGATTTGGCACAGGTGCATGGACAATCTGATCTCTCCCGGTTGGCGGAGGATATTATTGCGACGTATCGGGAATTCCCGGCCACGCAGTACATTGGTGCCAATTCTCTGCCCAGCCGGGACGTTATCATCCACTTGATCGGCATGATTCGCGAATTGTTGTTTCCTGGATTTTTCGGCAAGCAAAGTCTGTCTGATGCGGATTTATCGTACCATGTCAATTCCATGGTCAGTGGCGTGCGCGATGCGTTGTTTGATCAGATTCGCCGGGCGATCCGCCACCAGGAGCAGCGGGGGGGTAACACAGAGTGTAAAGACTGCGATGAGACGGCTGCGGCCTTGACGGATGAATTCCTGGGATCCATTCCGAAAATTCGCCGCACCCTCTCAACCGATGCGCAGGCCGCCTTTGACGGCGACCCGGCCGCCGGCAGCGTGGACGAAATTATTTTTTCGTATCCCGGATATCTGGCGATCAGCATTTATCGTATCGCCCATGAACTTTGCGCGCTGCACGTGCCGCTGATTCCGCGCATTATGACCGAATATGCCCACAGCCTGACCGGTATTGATATTCATCCGGGGGCGTCGATCGGGGACTATTTTTTCATTGACCATGGCACCGGAGTGGTCATCGGCGAAACCACCATCATCGGCCGCAATGTCAAAATATATCAAGGCGTGACGCTGGGAGCGCTGTCCACGCGCGGGGGTCAGCAACTGCGTGGTTCCAAGCGTCATCCCACGATTCAAGATGATGTGATGATTTATCCCAATGCCAGTATTCTTGGTGGAGAAACGGTGATTGGGGCGGGTGCCACCATCAATGGCAATGTGTTTATCACGCAATCGGTGCCGCCTAACACCCGGGTAAGCGTCAAACATCCGGAACTGCAATACCGCAATCGTCCGCCGCGGGAATTTGTGCAGGAACAGCCCAACGATTTCCAGATATAAGCCGGATGCGTCATTGACGCAAATGCTCTGTATTCAGATGGGTTTGACACGCTTCTGGCGGAAGTACGCTTCAACCGCTTTGAGCCGGGCGTTGATACTCTGCTGGAGGCCGGCGGTCATGGCGGTGTGGCCGAACCGGAGTTCGTAGAATAGATGCACCAGTTCGGCTGCTTCTGGTGCCACATCCTGGCGCGTATGGATGACCTGGTTGACATATTCGAGCGGCGTTTGGGCGTTGGTTTTAAGGCTGCCGGTTTTCTGCAAAATCCTCATCAACCGATCAAAAAAGGCCAGGTCCCGACGAAGTTGGCGATGAGTTTTAGCGTCAAGGCCCTGAAGAATTTTTGGCAGCACACTGGTCCTGCGTCGACGATGACGATAGACAAACCATCCGATGAAAATGAAGGAAAGCAGGGCAATGGATGCGGCCACGATCTTGGTAAACCAGCCCGTACGCTTGTGTAAAATCCAGTTTCGCAGAGCCAGAAGTGCTGCATGGATCTCATGGAGTGCCGCGAAAAAGGTGGTTTTCGCCATCAACACCACGTAATGAATGATTTGTGTCCGCATGACGGCGTTAAAGGCCACGATATCCTGCAGCCACTGTAATCTGATCCACTGGAAAAAGTCCGCAATACCGGAATACCAGCTTTGCGCGGTCTCCACGCTGGTCAGCGAAGAGGCCGGTGAGGGATCAAAGGTTTTCCAGCCGAGTCCGGGAATCCATGCCTGAACCCAGCTATGGGCGAATTTTTGTCGTACGACGTAATATCCCGCAATACGGTTATAGTCTCCACCATGATATCCCGTGATCATACGTGCTGGAATTCCCACACTGCGACAGAACATAATCATGGCCGAGGCGAAATATTCACAATAACCGCCAATTTTCTGTTTGTTGAGCAGAAAATCCACCGTCGGGTCCAGTCTGATATTGACCGGTGTCATATCGAAGGAATAGCGATAATGGGTTTTGAGATAGTTGCAGAACCTCGTGGCGATTTCGTCGTCGATGGGGGCTTTATCGGTGGCCTTGCGGCGCAGGGCCAGCAGTCTGCCGACGATCTTGCGTGCCATCTTCGCCACCACTGCCGGAATCGGCGAGGATTGAATTACAAAGGTGGCCTGTGGTTCAAAAGGTTCATAGGAATAGTAAGTTGGAAACAAATGAGGGCGGTGTGCAGCAAGAATCCGCGGATTATAAGCGAGCGGGCTTTCAACAGTGTATTGGAGATGGCGTCTGTGCGGGGAAATGCTCAGTAACATGCCGTTGGGTTGGCGCACCACATTACGGATATCCGGGGAGGAAAGTGAAACCACCGGACATATCGCGAAAATATTGGCATTGTGGTTAATAAGATTTAAGTGAACCTTTTGCTTAATGAGGTGATCGATCGAGTATGTATACGGCCCGGGTGGAATCAAGACGAGCGTTCGGTGCGCGTGCACGGTATAGGTTCTGGGGCTATGTTCCGTCGGCGTGGAACGCATCCATTCCCTGGTGTGAGCATCGTAAACGTCCAGGATTGAGCCGGCAAAGTAGGGCTGATAAGCGGCCCGGCCGATATTTTTCCCATTTTCCGATAAGCTGATTTCCGCCACAATGGCATTGCTCTGATGCAGGGTTCCATTGCGGCCCAGACGAACATGATTGGTAAATCCGGTTTGAGTTTGCGGGCCATGAATGCGCCAGTTGGCCAGTATCCCCGGCGCACCGCTGCGGGGAAACAAAACAAACACGAACGCAGCGAAGACAAAGAGCGTGACGGCGGATCCCCAGAAAATACGTCGGATGTCCCGGGCCATCACCGGATTCTGGCCAACCATCAGCATGGCCCGGTCCGACGCGGCATGTTGCAGCAACGCCCGCTGGGTTTCACAGCGCAGGTGAAAAACGAGACTCACGTAAAGCCCCAACCCCAGATAGCATACCAGCGTCATGGCAAAAATCACCGAGGTGGTCAAGATGGCTGTAGAGAGTACCAGCAGCAGTGTCAGGATAAGAATCTGGCCATAATCGCGGTTGGTTTTTACTTCGTAGAGTTTGCATAAAATCAACCCGACAATGAAATGGCCCAGCGCCAAGATCAAGTTCGGCTGATGAAAAACAATCAGTTCACATGCCAGAATCACCGCATCAACCAGCACCGCCAGGGTAATGATCCAGCGGGGAATCGGCGGTCCGTCACTGGATTCCACCAGCCACCAGCTTATTGCCGTGGCCAGAAACGCGAAGGCCATCAACGGAAAGTTTTGAGTGGCCCAGGTAAAACCGAACATGCTCAACAGCGCCAGCATGTAGGCTAGAAATGGAAAACGGCGTAAAAGGTCCATGACGATATCGTTCCCGGTCAGGCACGTCTGGCAATGATCATCGATTGCCGCCGCGGCTGGGGATGGACTTACACCATCCCCACATGCAACTCTTCAAGTTTACGCAACGACAGCGGTAATTCAAAGTGCATGTCCTCATTGGTAACGTGCCGCGATTCCACACTGGCCCCATAGCGTTTTTGCAGCATGGTAATAATTTCCTGCACCAAATCTTCCGGAGCGGAAGCGCCGGCGGTGATCAATACGGTTTCTATGCCATCAAACCACGCATGGTCAATATGAGAACAGTCATCGACGAGGTGGCCCCGTGTTCCGCGATTTTCCGCCATCTCCACCAGGCGCTTGGAATTGGAGCTGTTCTGACTGCCGACCACCAGCACCAGATCACATTCACTCGCCAGTGTCTGCACCGCCGTCTGACGATTGGTGGTGGCGTAACATATATCTTCCTTGGGCGGGTTTTGAATGCGTGGAAATTTGTTGCGCAAGGCCGCAATAATGGCCGATGCGTCATCAAGACTCAGTGTTGTTTGCGTCAGATAGGCAATACGATGATCGGAGGGTATTTCCAGATTGCGGACATCGTCAACGCTTTCCACAATGCGAATGGAATCGGGCGCTTCGCCCAGCGTACCTACCACTTCATCATGGTCTGCATGGCCGATGAGTACAATGGTAAACTTCTGGCGGGCGTAGCGAATTGCTTCGTTGTGTACCTTGGTGACCAGCGGGCAGGTGGCGTCTACCTGAATCAGTCGCCGTTCATCGGACTTTTTGCGTATATCCGGTGAAACGCCATGGGCACTGTATACGACCGTGGAACCTTCCGGTACCTCATCAATCGAATTCACAAAAACCACACCCTGGTGCGTAAAGCGATCCACCACATGTCGATTATGAACAATTTCATGATACACATAAACGGGTGCCCCCTTAAGCAGCAGCACGCGTTCCACACATTCAATGGCCATATTGACGCCGGCGCAGAATCCCCGTGGGTTCGCCAAGAGAATTTTCATGGGGTGTAACTCCTGAAAACTGGTTGGTTCATATTGCCTTGAGGGTCCTTCGGGGTGGGCACCTCGGCTACCGGGGTTGGCGAGCAGATGCCCAAACCCCCATTTATCATATAATAATGCCAGGCGGGAATTTCACCAAGCGGGTGGATCGCCAGATTACGGCAGGAAATGTCGCCGCAAGGGGTCTTCACAGTGTCCATCATGGATAGCCATCCTGCTACAAATGTAGCTGTGCCGCCTGGGATCCCTGCCGGAGCGGTGGCGGCGTATAACCTTGTGCGTGATCCGGTTGCGGCGGAGCAGTACACCCGGGAGCTGGCTCATGGCCATTATGAAAACTTTTCCGTGATTTCCCAACTCCTGCCGCGTTATCTCCGCCAGGATTTCTGCAATATTTATGCCTTTTGCCGTATCGCTGATGACCTCGGCGACGAGGTGCATGATCCGGCATTGTCGCTGAAGCTTCTGGCTGATTTTCGCCGGCGTACCGAGGAATGTTATAATAGTTCTCCCACCACAAATCTGTTTGTGGCATTGGCCCGCACCATTCACCGTCACGACATTCCCCCGGAACCATTTTTGGATTTAATTGACGCTTTCGAGCAGGATCAAAAAGTGACTCGCTATGACAGCTTCGATCAGGTGCTGGACTATTGTCGGCGTAGTGCCGATCCGGTGGGGCGGCTGGTGCTTTATATGTGTGGATATCGCGATCCAGAGCGGCAGCGGCTGGCGGATAAAACCTGCACCGCGCTGCAACTGATCAATTTCTGGCAGGATATAGAGCGGGATCTTGCCGAACGTGATCGCGTTTATTTGCCGGCCGATTCCATGCGCTATTTTGGCGTATCTGTACAACAATTAAGGGATGGCCGCGTGGATGATAATTTTCGCAGGCTTCTGAAGTTTGAATGTGACCGCGTTGCCGACCTGTTTGCCCAGGGACGGGAATTATTACCGCTGATACGGCTGTCGCTAAGGCCGCAGATTGCGCTGTTCGATCTGGGCGGTGCAGCGGTTTTGCGTGCCATTCGGCGGGCGGATTATGATACTCTCAGCCATCGACCCGCACTTTCCAAGATGGACAAATTGCGTCTACTGGCACCGGCCGTCATCGGCTCGTTCATGACGAGTTTGTTTCCCCGGAGATTTGTATGACACTGGTGCGCACCGATACTCCGCAGCCTTTAGTGGATTCACAGGCCTACTGCCGCCAGGTGGCCCGCACCCAGGCGCGGAATTTTTATTACGGTCTGAAACTACTGCCAGAACCACAGCGTACTGCCATGTTCGTTTTATACGCCTATATGAGGCGTGCAGATGATCTTGCCGACCAGACTGCCGATGCTCCGCTGGATATTCGTCAGGCTAATCTGGAAACGTACCGCCATCTCACCCATGCTGCGCTGCAAGGCGATGGCTGGTTTGGGGATGGCTGGCCCGGCTGGCCTGCATTTGCGGCGATGGTGCGGCAATTTTCCCTGCCTGTCCATCTATTCGATTCCATGGTGGATGGACAAATCCATGATCTTAGTCCCGTGCGTATGGAAACTTTTCAGCAGTTGCGTGATTATTGTTATCAGGTGGCCGGAGTGGTGGGTTTGGCCAGCGTGCATATCTGGGGGTTCACCGGAGGCCGGGAGATGGAGGAATTGGCGATAGAGCGGGGTTTAGCGTTTCAACTTACCAATGTACTGCGTGATTTACGGGAAGATGCGCAATTGGGCCGCAGCTATCTGCCGGGGGAAGATCTCCAGCGTTTTAGTGTTTCCACGACGGATATCAGCGAGGGTCGCAACAGTCCGGCATTTCAGGCTCTGATGCAATTTCAGATTGGGCGTGCCGCGGACTGTTATCGGCACTCTGCGCCGTTGGATGCCGCCGTGAGTGTTCATAGTCGCCCAACACTCTACGCCATGACGGAAATTTATCGAGGTATCCTGCTTCGAATTGCCCGGAATCCCGCACGGCCTCTCTATGGCAAGGTACGTTTGAGCTCTCTGGCCAAGACCGCCATCGCGATTCGGGCGTGTCTGCGCAGGACGAAATAATTTGGGAACTAAAGTGGGCAGATTCTGCAGGAAAAGCCGTTCCGCTTATCGAGGTGATTAAACATTCATGCACAGTGATAAAATATCTGAACAATCGCCGGTGCAGCGATCAGCACTGGTGGTTGGCGGGGGTTTGGCGGGTCTGGCTTCTGCCGTAGCTCTGGAATCAGTTGGTGTTCGGGTTACGCTGCTGGAGGCTCGCCGCAGTCTGGGTGGTCGGGCCAGTTCATTTGAGGATGCCCGGAGCGGGGATATTCTCGATAATTGCCAGCACGTGCTGCTGGGGTGCTGCACCAATTTAATCAATCTCTATGCGCGGCTGGGAGTGGTCAACAAAATTCGCTATGCATCCACCATTCATTTTCTCGATCCGGCCGGGAAACGCTTTGATCTGTGGTCCACCCCGGGTTTACCGGCTCCATTGCACTTAGGTCCCGCAATGGCGGCTTTTTCTGCCCTTACGCCGGTGGAACGGGCAGCCTTGGTCCAGGCGATGCTGGCTATGTTGCGTCTGGGTCGCCATGGCCGCGCGGATCTGGAGAGCCAGCCGTTTGGCCAGTGGCTGGAGCAGATGGATCAACCGCCACGTCTCGTGCAGCGTTTTTACGATCCGGTGCTGGTCAGTGCCCTTAATGAGCAAACCGCGGCGGTTGGCAGCAAGTACGCCATTCAGGTATTTCAGGACGCCATGCTCGTCAACCGTACGGGTTACGTGCTGGGACTGCCGGCATGTCCGCTGGCGGAACTTTACGCCCGGCCGCCTTGCAGGGATGTTCGGCTGGGAGCCCGCGTGGAAGAGATCATCTTTGACTCCGGTCGCGCCGTGGGAGTTGCCCTGCAAACAGGCCAGAAACTCACTGCGGATGCGATTGTGTTGGCCGCCAACTATCACGCGGTTTTGCGTTGGGTGCCCGAGGTGATGCGGGCCTGCGATGCGCGGTTTGCGGGCATCAACCGTCTGGAGAGCGTACCCATTCTGGGCGCTCATCTCTGGTTTGATCAACCGGTAATGACCCTATCACACGCGGCCCTGATGGAAGGGCCATTGCAATGGCTATTCCGCAAGGATGATTCAGGCCGGGTTGTGCATGGCGTCATCAGTGCCGCACGCGATTGGGTCCATGTACCGCATCAGCAATGTCTGGAATTGTTTCAGGCCCAGATTAAAAAGCTTTTTCCGCATGCTGCTGGTGCTCGATTGCAGAAAGGTGTCATCGTCATTGAAAAACGCGCCACCTTTTCGCCCCGTCCGGGTGTGGACGCGCTAAGGCCTGCACAGGGTCCGCCACCAGGTGGAATTGCCAATTTATTTTTAGCTGGCGACTATACACGTACCGACTGGCCCGCGACGATGGAAGGCGCTGTGCGCAGCGGCTACCTGGCTGCCCAAGCCGTGCTGCGGCCATGGATGGTCTCTAAGCAACAATGCCCCAAGTTTATGATGCCTGATCTCCCCGTGGAATATCCGGCTGTGCTGCTGGCTGAAAACTGCTGATGGCACCCGTGCGAGCTGCACTGGTGAAGGGCCGGCGGGGCAATATCTCGAGTAAACTGGTGAACAAAACAGGTAGACCACACGACTATGATTGAATCGCCGCAGTCGGAAAATTACGCACCATCCAGGACTAAGTTAACTCTGGGCGTGGTGCTTATTGCCTTGTTATCGCTGGTGTTGGCCGCCATTACATTGGCCACCGGTCTTGAGTTGCTATTGGATCCGCATGGCTGGATACTGCACCTGAGTTTAACGTGGCTGAATCGGCTGGGTTTTATTCCACATGCGGCTGGCGGTGCCTTGCCTGGCAAGTTCGTTCTGTTTTGGGCCATGATTACTTACACAGTGATATTTCTGCTGGAAGGCGGAGGCATGTTGCTTGGACAGGCGTGGGCCGAATATCTGGTGCTGGTGGAACTCGCACTGTTGTTACCGCCGGAAATAGTGGAAAATTGGGAGCACACGGACTGGCTGCGGCTGCTGACGCTAATATTCAATTTGTTTATTTTCGTCTATCTGGGTTATCGCCGATGGCAGAGCTTCTGGCTGAGAAGGCGGACGCTTCCATAGTGTCGGTGGTATGGGGCTCAGGCTAAACGCCCGCTGCCTGCTGCCTGACGTCGCTTGTCCTGGAGGACCTCCAACGCGATTCTTTAGCTGCCGACACCGACTCGGGTGCCGCATTGCGGTACCGGCTCGCCGCGTTGATACCGGCTGATGGTGATGCCGGAATTGGACACACTGCTTTTTAGATCGCAGGCATGAGCCTGGGCACCCAGGTTGAAATCAGATTCTACCAGGTTTTGGATTTCCAGCATTTCCGTCTGGTTTAACAGTTTGCCATCACATGCTGTGGCAAATTCCCGCAGATCCGCTTCGGTGCTGATGTTCGGTTCGATACTCGCGACGCTCGGCCAGGTAAGCAACCATTTGATAGCCAGTTGGCCCATGGTGCAGCCATGTTTTTTTTGAATGTGCCGGAGCATTTCCACTTTTTTCAATCCATAAACCAGCCAGTTACGATCGCGGAACTTACGATGGTCATCAAAGGTGCTGTCCAGAGTGTAGATATCCTGCAAAATGCCGGAACTGTGCGGTACCCGGCTGATGACGCCTCCTATGGAGGCCTGGTCCATGAGTTCACAAAATTCCCGGCCAGGATGCTGTTCCAGCATGTTAAAAACCGTCTGCACCACCGCAGCCTGCCATTGTTGAATGGCAATAACCCCTTCTTCCCGCCAGCCGATGGCGGGTCCCAGTGCCACACCCCAATGCCGGATTTTTCCAGACTGTTTTAGTTTTTCCAATGTTTCCACCAATTCATCATTCATTTGATGCAACTTGAGATTATGGGCTTGCCAGAGATCCAGGTAGTCGGTCTTCATCCGGCACAGTGATTCTTCCAAGGCCTTGGCCAGAAAGACCGGTGAAAAGTCCTGCTTGCGTTCACGATGGGCACCCGTTGCCACCGCATCAGAATAGAAGTCGTAGCCGAATTTGGTGGACAGAATAATTTTATCCCGGCCGGCGTAGGCGATGGTATCGGTCATCATTTTTTCGGCCCGGCCATTGTCATAGGCATCACCGGTGTCAAAAAAGGTAACTCCCAGATCAAAGGCCAGGTTTTGCAGTCGAATGCCCTCCGGCTCTTCTGCCGCAGTTTTTCCCCACATGCTGCTGCCGAAAATGAAGTTCCCGAAGGCCAGTTCCGATACTTCCAGGTTCGTACCTTTGATCCGCCGATATCGCATGACTAATCATTCCTTTCCAAGAGCTTACACCATGTCATTTTGCTCATGGTGTATTCTAGCAGTTCACCAAAAATATTGAACCAGACGGCAGATTTCGATGCGGGAGCAACGCGCAATGTGATGTGGGTCGAGTGAACACTGCAGTTTTGGCCGCCGCTTACTATTGATTGTGGTCATCGTCAATGATCTCTCGCCGATTGCGCACTGGCAGCGGCTACTCTGTTGTGTGGCTCTGACACAAATGAAACCAGGAGTATTCCCTTCTCGCATATCGCCTGGAGAATGCGTGGATCGCACAGAGTGGTAACCTCCTGCAGACGTTGCGCGTCATAACCGGATTTTAAGGCAGTATCCAGGCCGGGATGGCAACTCATCTCGGTAATGCCGGGTTGCAGTTGATCCAGCAACTTGAGCAGATTGGCCACCGACAGGTTTTCGGGCTTGGGCTGCAAATGCTCATCCAAGCCGAAAAAGGCCCCCCAAAATCGCACCACGGCACTATCGCCACGCAAAACGACACCCATGGTGTCAGCCAGCGCCCGCATCACTGGTTTCACAGAGCCGTGCCGGTGGACATGTTGATGCGAATCCAGATGCGTGGGATTTTTACCGGTGAGTTTTATAAAGGCGTCCACCTGGCGGTAAATTTCATCCCGCACCGCCATTGAATGATCCAGTGGCACCACCTGGGCGGTCTGCACCCATTTACCGGTAAGGTATTCCCATTCTCCAAGTTCCACATGCAAGCCGAGGCTGAAAGATGGATCGTCGGCGGCATATCGCGCCGCTTCTGCCGCTGCCGGTGCCCGTACCATCAGGCTGGCGCTGGTCAGGATGCCCTGTTGCCGGCATTGCACAATGCCCTGATTTGTGGCGGGGCTTAAGCCAAAATCATCGGCATTAAAGATCAGCCGTTTTGGTGAATCAGGCGAAGAAGATGAGTTCAGCATCCTAATTGATCCAGCACGTTTTTGAGTACTTTATCGGCGGCAAAATATTCGACAGCGATTTCCTGGGCTGCCCGGCAGTTGCCAGCATAATCCTTGTTAATAGTATCAACTGCCGCCAGAATATCGTCCATGTTTTGAAATGCAAAGAGTCCCCGGCCGGTCGGCAAATGATGGCTGAAGCCTGTTTCCTGATTAATCACCGGTCGGCCCGCCGCCAGATAACATGCGCTGCGGTCGCTGAACCATCCGCTTTTCAGACGAATGTTCTGGTCTTTGGCTACGCTGAACTCCCCGCGCGATTGACGAATGTAATGATTATAACGCTGCATGTCCCGGGAGATATGCACCGGATCGACCACATTCCACAGATTCGTTTGCAATCGGTGGTATGTGGGTGCATCCACACCGGCGGCCAGTTCAAATTTGTCAGATCGTTGTTGTGGCAGATCAATAAATTTCAGAAATTCCCGATCTTTCGACCAGTAGTAAGTTTCACCGTTGAACACAATGTCGCGTCCGACATTTTTCCAGGTGGCAATGGTGTTGTAGGCCGCTCCGGGCAGCACCGGCAGCGGCTGCCACAAATCCAGCAGCACCGGTTGGCGCGTGGGCCGCCAATGATAACGCCCGACTGGAAGAAGGCAATCCGGGCAGCCCAGATTTTCGCCATAGGTAAAATGGTGCGTGTGTCGATCAAGCGCGGCGATGGTATTTTTGTCACCTTGATCAATTTGAATCTGCGATACGACCGGATCTGTTTCCAGATATACGCGAACGGGGCAGCGCAGGTGTTCTTCCCGCAGTTCTTGCGCTCCCGTGACGTTAATCATGACATCCGCAGTAGCATAGAGTTCCGCAATCTGGGCTTCAGTGCCGCCATAGCATTGGCCGCCTTCATAATGACCGCGAAAAGCCCAGCGTTCTTCAAGGCCGTGGGCTTTTAGTATCGGGGCAACGGCGTCGATATTTTGTCGCGCGTCGGGCGAAGAATCGCCCAGGTTGGGATTGTAGATCCATCGGGCGGAATCCTCCACGTAATAGGGATCATATCCCAGTTTGCGCAACCCCAGCAGGAAATGCAGAAATTGATACGTGACCCCCGCCAGAGGATACCAGAAAAGAATGCCGAAGACGATAATTTTAGGGCGAGCGGTTCGCGACAACATGATTCTCCTTATTTAAGGTGCGGATCAACCGGGCTGGATTGCCGGCGGCAATCGTGTATGGAGGCACATCCGTATTGACTACGGAACGCGCTCCAATAACAGCACCTTCGCCGATATGCACACCGGGAAGTATACAACAATCAAAGCCCACCCATACATTATTGCCGATTACGACCGGACGTGGTGCCAGCGGTGCAAACACTTCGGGTTTACGACAGGTGGCAAATATTTCCAGCATTCGCCGGCGCTGGAAAATATCCGTTGAAGCGCGAAAATTATCCATGATGACCACGTTCCAGGATATGAGGCAATGGGTACCGATGACGACGCTTTGATCGGCAATCAGCCACAATCCATTCAGCAGCGAAAAGGCTCCAACCTGGAATTGGGCCTCCGGTCCCATATCAAACATGCAGCCGATGTAGGCGGAACTGTTGGCACCAAATACGATGCCTGTTGGGCGGATGCTGCGATACAAATGAAAGCTATACGTGGTTTCAATATACGCGTCCGCGTCCAACTGCACGTTTTCCGGGATGGTGCCGGGATGCCAGTCGCCGGCGATGGTGCGGGCGATCATAGAGCCTCCATGGGGCGTGCCGGATTGCCGGCAACCCGCGTGCCTGCGGGAATATCGCGTGTGACCACGCTGCCTGGCCCGATCCACGCGCCGTGGCCTATATGTACGCCTTTGAAGATCGTGACATTCGGACCGATCCACACATCATCCTCAATGATCACCGCTACACTTTCCACGAGCGGGCGCACCTGGCCGCTACCGGCGGGCGAACAGGCCACGGCATCGGCAATACGCTGGGCGGGTGCCAGTGGGTGAAAATCACTATCAGCAATGACCGTGTTCCAGCCTATCAGGACATAATTGCCGATGGAGATAGACAATTCGCACATCAACACGGCTGCGGTAAAGCAGCAATAATCCCCGATGCGAATTCGGCCGCCGGGGCCGACGGAGAATTGTACGCCGTCCATCGTGGCATTGGCCCCAATGACCAGGGCCTGGGCGGACTGGCCGCGAAATCGACGAAAGGCGGCACTGCCGTGAATGCGGGTGTTCTGGCCTGCGCACACGCCCGCAGGCAGTGGGCCGTGATCCCAGACGGTGAGTGGTGCTGCTGGCTCGGTATTGCTCATAAAGCCTCCGCCGGGGCGCGATGCGGTTGGCTTTGCAGGTCGTAAAGATGGCGATACAGGCCTTCCATTGCCAGCAGTTGCTCGTGGGTGCCGCTTTGTATGACCTGGCCCTGCTGCAGCACCACAATGTGATCCATGTAACGTACCGTGTGCAGGTGATGGGCAATGACAATGGTGGTGCGGCCGGCCATCAATCGCTTGAGGGCGGCAAGCAGATCCGCTTCAGTTTGGGCATCCAGACCGGTAGTGGGTTCATCAAGGACGATAATTTTGGCATCTTTCAAAAAAGCTCTGGCCAGAGAAAGTCGTTGACGCTGGCCGCCGGAAAGCATCACTCCGCGTTCCCCAATGGGTGTGTCAAAGCCTTGGGGCATAGCCTGAATGAAGTCCCATGCTCCAGCGGAGCGAGCAGCGGCGTGAAGCTGCTCTGGAGTCGCATTTGGACGCGAATAGGCGATATTTTCACTGATGCTGGCGTCAAAGAGCACGGGTTCCTGGGGCACGATGGCAATCTGTCGGCGAAGGGATTCGATCGTGATTTCCCGCAGGTCGCGCCCGTCCAGCAGAATCCGGCCCGCAGTTGGATCATAAAACCGGACGATCAAACTGGCCATGGTTGTTTTGCCCGCTCCAGATGGTCCGACCATGGCCACCGATGAACCGGCGGGAATGGTCAGATTTACATTGCGCAGGGTGTTTTGATCCGCCCGGTATCCGAAATTGACACGATCAAATTCGATGATTCCGGCAACCGGAGATCCCAACGGGCGGGCGGCGGGCGAGTCACGTATGACCGGTTCCTTATCCAGAATTTCAAATACGCGATGGGCACCGGCTACCGCACCCTGGATGGAAGATGCTGTATAGGAAAGTGTTTCCAGCGGCTTAAAAAACATCGCCGTATAACTGACCATCAGCACAATATCGCCGGGAGTCAACTCGCCGTGAATCACTCGCTGGGCGGTCATCCAGATCACCGCAGCGGTGCCGCCGGCAAAGAGCACCGCCACGCCGCTTTGACCAGCGGTTTGCAGCAGCGTCAGGCGTAAATTGGCTTTCAAACTCTCATTGGCCTGCCGGGCAAAGCGATTGGCTTCATAGTTTTCACGGCCAAACGCCTGTACGGCGCGAATGCCCGCGAGTGTTTGTTCCACGCGGGTGCTGACGCGGCTTTCATTTTCATGCACGCGTGTGGAAAGATCCGTTGTGGGTTTCTCCAGTTGCCGCACCAGTATCAGCAGCAGGCCGCCAATCACCAGCGCCACCACGCCGATGCTCCAGTCCTGACCGACCATCACCACGGCGATACCCGCCAGGGTTAAAGCCGAGGATATCGCCGGCACCAGTCCCGCGTTGAACAGTGACTGCACAGAATACGTATCCCATGTAATGCGGTAAAGTGAATCGCCGACAGTGGTGGCATCGTGAAACGCCGGCGGCTGCCTCTGGATGTGTTCAAACACACGGCATCGCAATTTAAAGACCATGCGCAGGCCCGACGATATCAGCAGCCATGTGCTTAACACCGTCACGGCGGCTCCGGCCAGACTGATGAGCAGCAGAGCGGCGCACAGCATGACAATCAGCCCCATTTTATGGTCGCCAATGGGCAACGTATGGCTGATAAACTTCAGCGTAGAGACAATGAATCCTGGTGGCGGTCCCTTGACGGTCAGGGCATCGACGATAAATTTGAGCGGCCATGGCTGCAAAAGACCCAGGCCGGACCCTAATAACATCAAGCTCATGCCCAAAGTGCTTTGCCAAATTTCCCCGTCTATACACAGGGACAGGAGTCTGGCTGCAGTACGAAATGCGCCGGGGCGGGCCGCACGGGCTGGGTCCACGGAAGGGTCCATCAGTCATTCCTGATTTCAGTTTCACCGGGTTGATCGCGGCGGATGGACTTGCATACCGTCGCCAGCGCTGCGCCGGCATCCATTGACATGCGAAGGAACAGCACTGCCGCCACGAGTAACATCGGAATGGCGCCCGGCCAGCTTCGTGCACCCAGGTCAAAAAGTCCCAGGCCGGTCAATGTGCCGAGGATTATCAAGATGACGCTCGGAAATGTCGGCCAGGTGCGCAATCGCACCAATTGTCGTCCGTGGCCATGTTCCTCCAAGGCCATGCGCATACGAAGTCCGCCAAAAGTGCCGCTGCGGCAGGCAAGATCCCAGCGGTCAAAATCGCCACCGCGCTGTACGCACAGCCCTTCGCTTTTCAAAAATGCCTCCAGTGCAGTCAGACGTTGTTCGGAGCTTCGCCACTGTTCGCTCCAGACCACAAACTCCCGTGGTACGGGAATATCCAGTCCGCCGGGGAAGCGCATTCGCCAGGGCGACAGGCCCCGCGATAACCGTCCGCGCAGCCGCGCTACCGGCTGAATGAGATAGCACCACATGGTCAGCAATCGTAATTTAAATATAGCCCCGGTAGTCCGTGGAATTTCATCAAAGCGGCAGTAAAAAGCACCGATGGCTGCTTGAGTAATCGTTGCGCCCATCGCCGCAGCCAGCAATATTCCCAAGACCACTGGATGCCAGTAAAAGCCGGCCATGAACATAACACTTAATGTCAGCACCGCCAGATACCATTCGGGGGTCATGGCCAGAGAAGTCAAAATTCCCGGGGAACCATGATACACACTTTGGAACAATGCCCCGCCCCAGGACCCGTGATAAATACGGCGGCGGCTCCAATTGAGGAATTGCCAGAGTCCGCGGCCATACAGTCGGCCGCGCCAGGCGATATGACCGAACGCGTTGTATTTTTCCGGCCATTTGCGTTCCAGCATGGCTTCGGCTTTACCATAATTAAGCTGTTGACGCCAATACGCTCGCAAGGAATTTCTGCGTTTGTGCCAAACGACTGCGGCCGGGCTGAAGCCCAATCGGCGGAAACGTGCCTGCAATCTCCAGCATGCGTCTACGTCATCACCGGCAATGCGAAAGGCGGCGTCAAACCCGTCGATTGCGCGAAGTTCACGTGTCAGAAAGGCCATGTTGCAACCGGGAATATGTTCGGCTTCGGTATCACTTAACAGAACATGAATTGGTCCACCCGGCGCATGGGCCACCGCATCGGCCACGTCCGCATCGCCTGGTGGGGCGATGTTGGGACCGCCAACGGCGGCGAATTGTCCGGTACGGAAGGTTTCCACCAGGAAGTGCAGCCAGTAGGGATCGGGGCGGGCATCGTCGTCAAGATAGGCAATAATTTCGCCGGTGGCCGCTTCCAATCCGAGATTGCGCGCGTGGCTGAGCCCTTTGTTATCCGACTGAATCAACTTGACCGGGTACTCCCGAACAATATTCGCCAAACCATCCGTGGATCCATCATCCACCACGATGACTTCGTAATCCGGATATCGCAGCAGTTCCACGCCTTCCAGACAGAATCGGATTGTGCGCGAGCCGTTATAAGTACAGACCACTACGGAAACCTTGGGCCACGCGGCATCACGGCGGAACGGTACTTTTGAAAAAGCATCAGTTGTCGTTGCCAATGCCGGTTTCGGTTCGCGCTGCCGCGTAGTCAGACCAAAGGCCCAATCGGTAATTTCCTGGCCTCCGCGATACCATTCATCGGTCCAGGCAAATACGAAGATGCCGGCACAGCCGCTTTTAAATACTCTGCGAACTTGCCACGCCATCATGGCGGCCTGTTCACGCTCTCCCTTGGACTTACTGTCCAGCCCAATCTCCGCCAGCATGAGGGGCTTGTCGCCGGCGATATTATGCAGGCGACTTAGATATCGTTTGAGCTGATCCTTGGATTCCAGATAAACGTTCATCGCCATAAAATCTAGAAACGGCAGATACAGATATTCGGTGGTGGGGTAGTTGACATACGTCACCAAGGCTTGAGCATCCCCTTCTTTAGCAATGTTGTAAAGAGATTTTAGAAACCGCTCGATACGGCGATGGCCATACCAACGGACAATAGAGGCGGGAATTTCATTGCCAATGGCAAAGCCCAGCAGAGCCGGATGGCCGGCACATGCTTTTACTCCCTGTCCCACCCGTTGGAAAATGGATTCCTTGGTTTGCGGATTATCCAGAAAAGCCGTGTGTTGTTCCCAGGGCAGGCCGACCAGAATACAAAGGCCATGTTTTTGGGCCGCGTCCAAAAGCCAACGGGGAGGCACCGTATACAAACGCACGGCATTTATGCCGTGCTCAGCCATCATTGCAAAATCAATATCTACCTGCTGCGGGGTGTGATATTCACATCCATCAGCTTCTGGCTGAAATGGCCCATACGTTACACCCTTGATAAAAAACGGTACATTCCCACGGTACAGAAATTTTCCGTGTACCGTTAATCGTTCGACCGTTTCTGTGGCATGCGTCACTGGAGACGGTGTTACCAATAAACGATGGGCTGTTTGAGTCACTTTTATCTGTACTCCGTTTTTTCCGCCGAGCCCAAGAGTTGTTCATTATACCAATTTTCACGGCCCGAAGACACTGGGTTAAAATAAAACGGGGAGCCATAGCGGCTCCCCGTCGGGGAAATTATGTCAGGGAGCGGGTCTTACGACCAGCCATGTTGCGCCGGTGCAAATCGCGGTCCGGCAGTGCGGGTGAAGACTCAGGCCTTGCGACGGCGACCACCCAGGAGCAACAAGGCTCCCAACCCGCCCATGCCCAGCAGGGAAGCCGAGGTCGGCTCCGGCACTGAAGACACAGTGCTGTACCAGACCACGTTCACCGAATCGCCGGCATTTAATTGCACCGTGAGCATGCTGCCCAGGGAATAGGGCGATCCCAAAGTGCCCAAGGGGCCACTGGCCAGTGGCATATAGGTGGAGGATAGTA
>JAJZNX010000109.1 GCA_021852275.1 Planctomycetota bacterium
GAGAAATTTCCAGCGACTCAATGGAGCCGAACAGATTAAGGATATTATCGCCGGGATTATTTACGAAGACGGGATCAAAAAATCAGCCGCCTGAAAATCTTCTGTCCACAACATTTGACAGTAGCTCCACCAGCTCAGGCAGATGATGCCTTCGACGGCTATCCGTGGTTGGTGGCAAATTGAAAGCCGAAAGCTACATCCCGAAACCGGCCGGCTTGTAATGACCCTGGATAATGGGGCCAGCAATAATTCGCGGCTGAGCCTCTGGAAATTGGACTTGCAGGTAACGAGATGGTACGCGTGTACTCACAACGCAACCTTTTTTTCATGGTCATTGGAACTGCGGTAGCGCCCCTCATCGTGAAGACTGACTTGCTATTTTTAATTAGTACCGCCGCCCGAGCCACCCGGTGCTCCTGCTCGCGCGACAATCGTTGGCCGTGCGGCAAAGGCCGATTCGAACCATCCGACGCGCCAGACTAAACTCCTTAGCTGGAGGAAAGCGGTGGATGGCCATCATCACAGCTCCTTACGCCGTGCCGAGGCTTTGCAGATACTCCACCACCAGTCGCACACCGAAGCCGGTGGCGTTGTCACCAATCCACCATCGGTCGTCTTTTTTCGGATCCGCCACGCCGGCAATATCCAGATGGGCCCAGGGCACGCCATCAGCTACAAATTCACTTAAAAACATGCCGCCCTGAATGGGATGCGCCTCGCGGCCACCGCTGTTGACCATATCAGCGTGGGGGCTATCGAGCAGTTTGCGATAGGCCTTATCCAACGGTAACCGCCAAAGGCGCTCGCCGGTTTTTTGCCCCGCCGCGATCAGATCCCCCGCCAATTTATCATCGCCCGCCATCAGTCCGGCAAACACACCACCCAACGCCACAATCACACCGCCGGTGAGAGTGGACATTTCAATTAGTGCCTGCGGCTTAAACTTCTCACACGCGTAAGCTATGGCGTCGGCCAGAATCAGCCGCCCTTCGGCATCGGTATTGGTAACGTCGACGGTTTTGCCATTGTACATGCGCAAAATATCACCGGGGCGGTAGGCGCTTGAATCCAGGGTGTTTTCAGCTGTTGGTATCAGACCAATGACCCGATGCGGTAATTTCAACGCTGCCACCGCCTGCATGATGCCCAATACGGCCATACCCCCGCACTTGTCATATTTCATAGATCCCATATCCGCAGGGGGTTTAATGGAAATGCCACCGGTATCAAAGGTCACGGCCTTGCCCACTACCGCGATGGTTTTAGCCGCTCTGGCCGGACGTGCGCGCGGAAGATATTCCATGATAATCAGCGCGGGTGGCGAATCGCTGCCCGCTCCGACCGCACACAGGCCGCCCATACCCATTTTCTCGGCAGCCGCGGCATTAATAACCGAAAACTGGAGCCGATTGGCTTTCGCCACGGTACGGGCAATGGTGGTTAAAGAACCGGGATTGATGGCATTGCCGGGATGGCAGGCCACCGTACGGGCAAAATTGGCGGCGGTGGTAATGGCTGATTTCTCCGCCAATACATGCTCAACCGCTTGGGCTGATGATTTTTCCGGACAGCAGATTGAAAGCATTAACGGGCTTTTTCCGGCCAAATCGTTGCCCGTTAAGTCCGCGGCCTTTTGCGTTTTATACGCCGAGAATTTGAAATCTCCCAACGCAAAGCCTTCTCCCAGCGCAGCGGCCAATACGGGCCAATTATCGCTCTCCAGACCAGCGGGATAAAAAGAGGCCCCGGTAATCTTGAGTTTCCGCAGATGCCGGGCCAACAGCGCACCGGCCCAGCGAATTTGATCCGGCTGAAAATCCGTCCGTTTGCCCAGGCCCAGGAGAATCAGCCGTTGCGGACCACCACTACCATTGGCCTGCACCAGCGTTCCGGCCTTAGCTTCAAAGTCGTGCAGGGCGATGGCATTGCCAATGGCGGTGACAATATCGCCGGGCATTGTTCCAGCCGCGTAGCCGGGCTTTTCAGATTCAAATATGGGCACCGCCAAGGCCGGACAACTCCATACGCACTGCGTTTGAACCTTCAAAATCGGGGGTTTGCCTGGTTCGATCAGCACCGGACGGGGACTTGCTTTTTTGGCCATAAATTATTTCCTTTCACTTTTGATTCTTCGTCGCTGCCGGCCGTGCGGGTTCACCCGGCCAGATTATCGTGGACTGGTTGACCGGCGGCTTTGGAAACAGTTGGCCTGCATACCAATTGATGACCGGATGACCCACAAACAACGTCAAAATAGCCGCCATACTTAACCATGGGCCGTAAGGGAGAATATTGGGTTTGCCCTGAACTTTCAGAACCATGGCCCAGATCAGACCCAGAATGGGGGCCAGAAAAAAAACCACGGCCACCGCCGGCGCGCCAACTACTGCGCCAATAGCCGCCATCAGCGGTGCATCCGCCGCACCCATGGCTACGCGCCCCATTACCAAAGTGCCTAGAATGCGGGTCAACCAGATGGTTCCGCCACCCACCAGCAACCCCAGCAAAACCCCCAGCAGCCGCGCCAGCCATGGCTCTGCGGGCAGCGGCAGAGGAACAAATGCCGCCACCATCGCCAAACCAATCGGTGGCAGCAAAAAAAGAATCTCTTTGCTGATTTCCCTCCGGGCATTGATATCATCGGATTCTTCCAGCACCTGCCGGGAATCATCGGGGACATTGATGGGATGCGGCAACACGCCGATAAGAAATACCAGCATTCCTCCAATCATGGTGACAAACGCGGCCACGCGAGCGACACACAACAGCCATGCCAGCGCAATGATGATGGAGATGACAATTCCGGCAATAATCTGCGGCCATGATTGTTTCAGTGTGGGTGGCGGAATTAACGGCATCGGCCCGTCCGACCAATCGCCCCGGGGGCAGTTTGCAATGTCGAAACTGCGCGGCATAACTTTGAGATAAAGCAACACATTGGACAGCAGCAGACCCACGGTGCCGCCCAGGGCTAGCTTTCCCCAGACCGATGCGGGCACCACCGCCGGCAACATTTTCGGCGCACCGAAAATGCAGGAGGCCAGTGCCGCGGCCATGATAAGATAGGGAATTTCCAGCGGGATGATAAAGAAATCCGCGTCAATCGCGGAGGCCGCCAGCAATCCGGAAACAAAAATCAGATATAAAAGCATGGGCAGAGCGCCACCGAAAATAGTCGGCGTGGCACCGGAATTCCAGTGCGCCAGGAAAAACCCCAGATAAAGTGAAAGAAAAAGTAATCCTGTGCCCAGTTCCACCAGCGGGTAACGTGGAGATATTGCAACGCGGCAAGTGTGGCATTTTCCCCGCAGACACAGCCAGCCGAACACGGGAATATTGCGATACCAGGCGATGGCATTCTGGCAGACAGGGCAATGGGAAGGCGGCCAGCTTAACGTCAGCCGTGCGGTCCGGTTTTGAAATGTTACCAGTGTGCCGCGCGCCGGCAGCCGCCAGATCACGACGTTGAGAAAACTGCCCACGCAGCATCCAAGCACAAAGATAAATCCAGCCATCAGCCAAAGAGGAAATTCCATCTTGGGCATTATGCCGCCAAGCCGACAAATCAGCCAGCAACCTTTTCCTCTTCATGTTTGGGAGGGTGTGCAACGGGGCGTGGCAATAAATCCGGGCGTGGTGCTGGAACGCCCCATCCCCCTTTAGCCGCGTATGCTTGCACCGCGCGTTTTAGGCGGAAATGTCGCACCTGCCCGAAAATATTGCCACACCCGTGCAACGCTTTACGTGAGTAACGTTTCCGCCGCGAAAGCAAGCCACCGTCCACGGCGAGCCGGGAAGATGGCTTGTAACCGCCGGAAAGGCTAACCACGTAACGTGTCACGCACGCGTAAAAGGCTCTCCGCTATGGCCGACCAATCTTTAATAGAACTTTGCCCATTGGTCCGGCAGCCAGCCGCTCAAATGCCTGGGGTAATTGCTCAAAATTAAATACTGAGTCAATTTTGGGGCGGTCGTCATGCCTGGCCAGAATTGTCAGCACCGCCTGCCATGCCGCTCGGGCCTCGGCGGCGGTAAAACTTCCCGCGGCCACGCCGCCTATTCGCAGCCGCCGAAAGAGCAGGCTCGCAGTGTTAAACTGCGGCACCGGCCCGGCCAACCTCCCTACCACGCTGATTTTTCCCCCCATCGCCATTACATCCAGAAGTTCCGAAAATTGCGCTCCGCCAATATTTTCCACCACCAGATCCACACGTTTTCCCGCCAGCAGCTTCAGCAGTTTTTTTCGCCACTGGGTATTGGCGGGATCAATGGTGATGTTGGCACCCATTTCAGAAAGCCGCTCGCGTTTTTCCGCACTGCGCGAAAACGCCACGACAGTATGCCCCAGCGCACAGGCCAACTGCACACTCGCCACGCCAACGCCCCCACTGGCACCGGTTACCAGCACCACCGATGGCGGCAAATCCCCCCATTGTGTCAGCGCCTGCCACGCCGTGAGATACACCAGTGATGCCCCCGCACATTCCTGCTCGGTCCAGCCTGTCGGCAGTGCGGCCAGACATTCCGCGGGAACCAGCGTCTTTTGGGCAAACGTACCCGCCTGATCCACGCCCACCGGCCCACGAATGATCAAAGCGCGATCGCCCACTTTCCAACCCCGCACGCTGCCACCAATCGCCGTAATGCGACCCACGCCATCGCGGCCTAAGATATGCGGCAATGGCGGGCGCGCCGGATATTGTCCCTCCGCCAAATACCGATCCGCCGGATTCAGTGCGGAATATATCATGTCCATCACGACATCATTGGCACCTGCCGTTGGTTCATGGGTTTCCATCAGATGCAGATTTTCCAGCCCGCCAAGTTTTTCCAAAAGCCATGCTTCCATTGCACACTCCAATATCAGAAAAAGATTTTATCGCCCGCCGGCTTGTCCTGATACAGTCTGGCGCTTGTGGTGACATAATTATCAGGGGTCAAGCCGTGCGGGTTTGGGTTGTACAGCGGTGTCGTGCGCATTTCAAGAGGCGCGTATTTTCCACCGCGTTCAGATTGCAGCAGCCAGGTGAGGTACTCCCTGTCAACTGGGCGCAAAACAGGCTTTGCTAAGAGAGAGTCTTCCTCCGTAGCAAGGCAGCCCCGCACGGAGCCCGAAGGGCGAGCGGAGGGGCTGCCTTGCTGCCCGCCACGCCATGGCCGCGACCGACCGTCGGTCGAGCCTGATATACTTCCGCCGGGGCCTGATAACCCAGCGACTGA
>JAJZNX010000118.1 GCA_021852275.1 Planctomycetota bacterium
GCGCCTATACGTAAATAGACAAGACCCGCTCGCACCAAAGTACCGCGCAGCGCTCTTTGACAACCGAATATTTCGCGATCCGTGCGATCCGTGTCATCCGTAGTGGAAAATAGAGAAGGCCCGCGGCGCGCCCCTGTCGTCCTCAGCGCCTCTGCGTGAGGCCCGCCCCTTGTGTCCGGAGTTTATCCCGGTTGCCTTTAATAACATTTAACCATCGGGATGTTCTTGGTGGTTCAATCTTCCCTGTCGTCCTCAGCGTCCGGAGTTTATCCCGCTTGCCTATAACAACATTTAGGCATCGGGACGTCTCTGCGGTGAATACGTATCTCCTGCCTCCTTCCTCCTGACTCCTCGTAAAAAAATGTTGGATGATATTGTTATTCTTGCTAATCTTGCCCGCCCATCGCCACCACCCATTCGCCCATGTAGAAGATCGACACCCGAAGCGACAAATTTATATCACACTTGAAACGTGAACCATTCGCCTTTGCCGATTACAATGTCCGACCATGCAACTATGACCGGAACGCCCTGGTCTGTTGGCCCTGTTGGAATTCGGACACATGCTTCGCGAATTGCATATATCAAACCTGGCTCTTATTGCCGATGCCACGCTGGAACTTGATGCCGGCCTCAACTGCTTTACGGGCCAGACTGGTGCTGGAAAATCTCTGGTCATCGGAGCACTGGAAATTTTGTTGGGCTTGCGCTCTGCCGGCGACATGCTCCGGCATGGTGCACCGGAAGGCCGCGTTACCGGAGTCTTTCATCTGGCCAGCCCACTGCTGCGCCGACGCCTGGCCACGCTTACCGATCTGCCAATCGAAGAGGAAGCCGAGGTTCTCTTGGTACGCCGCATTTTTGCCAGCGGCCGCACATCTGCTTCCATTGGCGGCCATCCCATCAGCGCTACCATGCTCAAAGCCGTCGGTGAAACCCTCGCGGATATTCATGGCCAATACGATGCCCAGTTTTTACTTAACCCCGCCAACCAACTCGCGTTGCTCGACGATTTCGGACAAACCACGGCCCTGGCCGGACAATTCGCCCAGCTATGGCATCACCAGCAGCAACTCCAGCAACAACTCGATAATCTCTCAACTTCCGAGTCGCTGCGCCGCCAGCAACTTGAACTCTACGAATTTCAGGCTTCGGAAATTGATGCGGCGGAATTGCCCGGCATTCAATTGGAACAACTGGAATCCCGCCAACGCATGTTAGCTAATGTGGAAAAAATAAAATCGCGGGCCGAGGCCGCCTATGCCGCTCTTTATGAAGATGATGCCGCCGTCATCGGACGCCTCAAGACCATCGCCGCAATCCTGCTGGAACTCGTCGAACTGGACAGCGAATTTTCCGATCCGGCCGGACAGGTGCGCGATGCCGCCATTACCTTGGACGAAGCCGCATTTGCCCTGCGCCGCCGTATCGACCGCCTTGAACTCAACCCGGAAGAACTTGCCGAAACCACCGATCGCCTCAATACCATCCATCGACTGGTTCATAAGTATGCCGGCGCTGGCGGCACCCTGGAAGATGTGCTAAGCCATCGCCGCCACATCGGAGATGAACTTAGCCATTTACGCCAGGCCCACGCCGATGTCTCCGATTTGTCCACCCAACTGGCCACAATACAAAAGCAGCTCGCGGAATTGGGACAGCGGCTTTCGGCCGGCCGGCAACAGGCGGCAACAAAACTTATTCCTCTGGTCCACCGGCAACTTGCAGACTTGGGCATGAAGGAGGCTCGCTTTCACGTCGAATTGATCGCCCCGGGCTTGGAGGCTCCATCCGCCCAGGCCTTTGGTTCTCCGCAAGGGTTGGAATCCGTAGAATTGATGATTGCTCCAAACCCCGGTCAGCCCGCCGCCCCGCTGCGAAAAATTGCCAGCGGCGGTGAACTCTCACGCATTATGCTCGCACTAAAATCTATTTTGGCCACCTCCGACCGCGTTAGCGTGCTGGTTTTTGACGAAATTGACGCCAATGTGGGCGGCCGAATGGGAGCCATCATTGGTGAGAAACTTCATCGGCTGGCCCGCGGCCATCAGGTTTTGTGCATCACGCATTTACCGCAAATTGCCAGTTTTGCCGATCGCCATATCACCATTCACAAAACAGTTGAAAATAACCAGAGCTTCACCAATGTTCGCCGCTTGGAAGGATCGGAACGCACCCACGAACTCGCCGAGATGATAACGGGTAAAGATGTTACACCCACTTCCTTAGCCCAGGCCCAGGAATTGCTGGAAATAGCGCATCGTACCGCCGCCGCCTTCGACCGCACATGTAAAGCACCAGGCACCCGTGCCCCAAAAAGCCACAGCAGCAAAAATACTTCTCGCCGCAGTTAACAAAAATATAAATCTCCCGCAGATGCACATTCTGCAGCGGTTCATCGGCTGCCCTGCCGTCCCCCGGCCCAACACCACGGTACCAACCAGATTCTCTAGCTATTTTGGCCCCACACTTGCTAAACAGCGTCCGCCGCCCCTATGATAATACAAGAGTAAAAAGGATTTTATGTCAATTGCCGATAGCACATCTTCCTTGTTTGATTCAGGTATGCTCAGACTATCCTCAACCCAAATTGCAGCCTCTCGCATCACCGCACAGGCCACCAGCCACGTACCCGATTCCGCCGGCCATTTTGGTCCTTATGGTGGTATTTACGTGCCGGAAACCCTGATGATTGCTGTTCGCCAATTGGCCCAGGAATACGAGCGTGCGCGCCAGGACCCATCCTTTGCCCGGCAACTGGCGTTTTATTTGGCCGATTTTGCCGGCCGCCCCACCCCTTTGTACTTTGCCCGGCGGCTGACGGAAATGGCCGGCGGTGCCCGCATTTATCTTAAACGCGAAGACCTGGCCCACACCGGTGCCCATAAAATCAACAATACCATCGGCCAGGGGCTGCTGACCTTACGTATGAATAAAAAACGGGTTATAGCAGAAACAGGTGCTGGCCAGCATGGTGTTGCTACCGCCACCGCCGCCGCCGCCTTCGGCCTGTCCTGTGATGTTTACATGGGCGCGGAAGATATCCGTCGCCAATCGCTCAATGTTTTTCGCATGAAACTGCTCGGCGCCCGCGTGATCAGTGTCGAAACCGGTGCTAAAACGCTGAAAGACGCCACCAATGAAGCCATGCGCGACTGGATGGGTTCGGTGGAACACACCCACTACATCATCGGTTCTGTGGTGGGGCCTCACCCCTTTCCCAAAATTGTCCGTGATTTTCAAAGTGTGATCGGTACGGAAACAAAACGCCAGGCACTGGAAACACTCCACCGCCTGCCCGATGCCATTGTGGCCTGCGTGGGCGGCGGCTCCAATGCCGCCGGAATGTTTTATCCCTTTGTAGATGATCCCGCCGTCAAGCTGATTGGTGTGGAGGCCGGTGGCCGGGGCAATAATGCCGGCCAGCACGCCGCATCGCTTACCTTCGGCCAGCCCGGTGTTTTGCATGGGTCACTTTCTTACGTGCTGCAAAATCAGGACGGCCAAACCGCGGATGTGCATAGCGTCAGTGCCGGACTTGATTACCCCGGTGTCGGCCCGGAACATTCCTATTGGAAAGACACCCGCCGAGTAACGTATACCACCGTTTCTGATGCTCAGGCATTGGAAGCTTTCGGCATCCTGGCCCGCACGGAAGGCATAATTCCCGCTCTGGAATCTGCCCATGCCGTTGCCTTTGCCATAACGCAGGCCCGCAGCATGGCCAAGGATAAAATTCTTGTCATTAATTTAAGCGGTCGCGGAGATAAAGATTGCATGGAAGTAGCCCGACTGACCGGCGCGGATCAGACGCTTACCGCCGCTACCCCGGCTTGACCATGGCAAACCACATACAAGGTAATTTTTATGCGCAATCGTTCCGTTGAATCTATTATTGCCTCCACCACCCTTGGCACGGCGATTTTTCTGGTGCTGCTTGGCCTTGGGGGTTGCGGCTCGCACACCTATGGGCCGGGTACGGCTTTGCGGTCTCCGAATAATTTCGGTGGTTCAGATAGTCGGCTCAGCGGCAGCCAGACACCTCATCCCCTGCTGGTGGTCAGTTTGCCCAATCACCCCGGCCAACCGGCACGGGTTGACACCGTTATAAGCGTTTTGTTGCCGCACACGCCGGCAGCACGCCCAGTGCGGCCACCGGTAATCACTGCCGAGCCCACCCCTGTCAATGTGATTGAACTACCGCCGCAGCATGCCACACAGCCGGCAAGCACCCAGCCAGCCGCCGGCTCCGCCAATCACGCCATTACACCAACACGTTAGGTAACCGTTCACGGGCCTGATGGGAGAAGCGAGGGGGTTGGCAATCCAGCGAAGTGGTTGTTGACGGTCTGATACAGGAATTCAAAGACACTGCGTTGTTGCCGGGTACAGGTGGCAATGGCGGTCCAGATTCGTTCACACCACCGCTGTCCCCGGTCACTCCGCGTGCCTTGCGTGGCATGGCGATCCAGCACGACAAAGCGGATGGCTTGTTCCGCCAGATTATTGGTTGGCGCAAGGCCTGGTGTCGTGGTAAAGCGAAAATAGGCGTCCCGGTTTTGACGGAAGCGTCCGGCCATGTTCTGGGCCGGTTTGTGTTCCGGAGCATCCAAGCCGGTAGCCACCAGATTATCACGGGCCGTCTCCAAGGCTTTCTGGAACGCCGGTGGCTCCATCAACTCCCGCTGATGGATGGTATGGAACAGCGTCCGCAAGGCTTCCAGTCCCGATAGTTATCGGGACTGGCCGTAGGCGACGGTGGCCGCTTCCGGCAGCGTCGTGAGGAACTTCACGTCCCGGATTAAATGCGCCAAGCAGAACTGCATGGTTATGCCGCACTCTCTCCTGTATTTGTGGTAGGCCGAGAAGTAATCGCAACCCAGTGTGCCCGCAAAATCGTCGCCCAAAACCGCCCGCAGTACCTGCGATCCCCTTGAGCGATCAACCCGGAAGAGCGTAAAGAACTCGGCGCAAAAGCACCAGGTCCAATGGGGCTGGCCGTTAGTCTTATGCCCGGTCTCATCCGTGTTCACCACCGCTTGGCCGGGCAGCATCTGCTGCAAAGCCTCAGGGCTACTGTCAAATGTTGTGGATTAGGAAAATCAGGCGGCCTGTATCTTGACTCCATCTTCGAAGGTTACTCCGGCCAGTACATCCTTGATCAACTCTGAACCATTGAGCCGCTGAAAGCCTCCCT
>JAJZNX010000065.1 GCA_021852275.1 Planctomycetota bacterium
GGCCCGGCAAACGGCCAATCCGGAAGAGGCCAGAAATAGTTTCACCACACTGCGGGAAATATTTCATGAGTTGCGATTCCGGAAGATATGCGGAACGCATTTCAAACACCTCTCCATGGGTATGAGCGGAGATTTTGAAATTGCTATCGAAGAAGGTTCCACGCTCGTGCGAATCGGATCAGCCATATTTGGCGCACATCCTGAGCCGGCCATGGAAATGGGCACCTGATACGCCACACGGTGCCATACCACACCGTTGACCGCGTCCAATTCTTTAGGTAAAAGCCTGTCATGAATGGCGGATTAAAAATAACACCGGAAGGTAAGTTGCTTTGGGTTCAGGGCGAAATGGATGCTGCGACAAGTGTGCCTCCGGCAGTTCAGCGGCGGATTGGCGACGCGTTTACCAAGGGTGAATCATCGGGTTTGCTGCATCTGGCTTCAGTAGAATTGCAAAGCCACCTCCCGCCGGAACTCGCTTACTTCCGTGATTTTGCCCGCGAATATCTCCAGCGCCTGTGCCACACGCCCGGCCTGGAAAATCAAGCATCTCCACAGGCCGTCTCTCCACCGGCCCCGGAAGATTTGGCCTTTCGCTGTATGCAGGCCCCGCCGATGCAGGGATTGGAATATCTAAACGCCGATGTGCTGCTGCGGTTATGGACACAACTTGATGAATTGGTACGCTCGGAGATAACAACTTTTCCCGGTGGAACATCCGCTTACCTCAAAGACAAAAACCCGATTTGGCGAATGGTGGGCCGTGTTACCTTTCATCTGGCGGAAAATAAACGCGATCCAGGGAGCCCGTTCGCGTTTCTCGCAACGTATGCCAACCGCTTATCCGCGCAGGCCACCGTGCGGCACCTGCCGCTAAACGAAGCACTTAAGGAATATGCCGGTGCGGGAAATCGTGAACGCCTCATTGCGCTGCTTACACCCATTCAAAAAGCGGCGGACAAAAGCCAACTGATACATGAACTTCTGGAATCTGGCGATATCTATCATCCTCTGGCTTGGACGCCGGAAACCGCCTATCGCTTTCTGCGGGACGTGCCGGTGTTTGAAGATAGTGGCCTGGTAGTGCGCGTGCCAAACTGGTGGCGGGCGGGAAAATCCTCACGTCCGGTGGTGAACGTAACGATCGGCAAGGAGGCAAAAACCCGGCTTGATGCCGATGCCTTACTGGATTTCTCGGTGACCGTCACCGTGGACGGGCAGGCTGTCAGCGAAGAGGAATTGCAGTCGATTCTGGCCGCATCCAACGGGCTGATGCTCCTGAAGGGTCAATGGGTCGAAATTGACAAAGAAAAACTCTCGGAAACCATGGGAATCTGGAAGCAGGTGGAGGCCGAGGCAAGCTCCGGCGGAATATCTTTTTTTGAAGGCATGAGAATGCTCTCCGGCGTTGGCGTTGCCGGCAGTTCCATTGCAACCGCCGCGGATTCCACACGGGCCTGGTCCGATGTAGTCGCCGGTGATTGGCTGGCCGCACGCCTGGCAGAGTTGCGAAATCCGGAAATTGCCGCATCGGCGCAAACGCCTGCCGGTTTAACGGCCACCCTGCGGCCTTATCAGAAAATCGGCGTTCAGTGGCTGCACTTTATGGTGCGGCTGGGTCTGGGGGCCTGCCTCGCCGATGATATGGGATTGGGGAAAACCATTCAGGTCCTGGGGCTGTTGCTCTGGTTGAAAGAACATCGTGTTGTTGAAAACCCGCCGCCGCCATCGCTGCTGATTGTTCCGGCTTCACTGATCGCCAATTGGCGCGATGAATTGGCAAAATTCGCGCCAACCATCAAGGCCTGCGTGGTACATCCTTCCGAGAAACTCGATGACTGGTCGGATGATAACCAAGAAGTTATTTCGCATACCATTGCTCCCATGGACCTGGTCATCACCACGTACGGCATGGCGACGCGCCTTGACTGGCTGACAAAACGACCATGGAATGTGGTCATTTTAGACGAAGCGCAGGCGATTAAAAATTCGGGCACCAAACAGACACGCTGCGTTAAGCAATTACATGCCGCCGCCCGTGTGGCACTGACGGGCACACCGGTGGAAAATCGCCTCTCTGATTTATGGTCAATTTTTGATTTCATCAACCCCGGCTTGCTTGGCGGAGCCAAAGCCTTCAGCACCTACGCCAAATCTGTAGCCGAAATACCAGGGGGTTATGCTCCGTTGCGGGCACTGGTTCAACCTTATATTTTGCGGCGCCTGAAAACCGATAAACGTATTATCTCGGATCTTCCGGATAAAACAGAAGTTCGGGCATTTTGTGCATTAAGCAAACAGCAGATCGCGCTGTATCAACAGGCCGTGGAAGACATGCGGACAAAACTCAATGACAGCGATGGTATAGCGCGAAAAGGCCTGGTACTTGCTTATCTCATGCGATTTAAGCAGATTTGCAATCATCCCTCGCAATTCCTTGGTGATGGTGCTTATGATCCGTCACATAGCGGAAAGTTCCAGCGATTGCGCGAATTGTGCGAGGAAATGGCCGCCCGACAGCAGAAGGTTCTGGTTTTTACACAGTTCCGTGAAATTACCGCCGCGCTGGCCGGCTTTCTGAGTTCCATATTTGGCCGCGCTGGCCTGATCTTGCACGGCGGCACAACCGTAATGCAGCGCAGAGAACTGGTACAGGAATTTCAAAACGAAAATGGACCGCCTTTTTTCGTGCTTTCATTGAAAGCCGGTGGCGTAGGTTTGAATCTCACGGCGGCCTCGCAGGTGGTACATTTTGATCGATGGTGGAATCCGGCGGTGGAAAATCAGGCAACGGATCGGGCGTTTCGCATTGGTCAGAAGAAAAACGTGTTGGTTCATAAGTTTGTATGCCAGGGCACGCTGGAAGATAAAATTGACGCGTTAATGACTGAAAAAACCAATCTATCCAGGGAAATTCTCGAAGGCAGCGCCGACCGAATGCTCACAGAGATGAGTAATCAGGAATTGCTTAATTTTGTATCGCTGGATATTCATCGCGCCGGCGAGTTATGATATGGCTTGGTAAGAGCCGTCTGGAACAAGGAATGCAAACATGTGGTGGACTTTTAAACCCTACGTATCAGTCGCCCAGCGGCAGGCAAAAGCTCGGAAAGAGGTTTCCAAATTACAGAAAAGCGGGCGGAAAATTTCGCCGGTGCAACTGGACGGGCGGAAAATTGCCAGCACTTTCTGGGGCAAGGCCTGGTGCAAGCACCTGGAATCTTACAGCGACTATTCCAACCGTCTGCCGCGCGGCAGGTCTTACCTGCGCAATGGCTCCGTACTGGACCTGCAAATTGAACCGGGAAAAATCAGCGCTCTGGTCAGCGGTTCGGACATTTACGCGATTGCCATTAACATTAAGCCTTTGGCAAAGGATAAATGGGGTAACATCCGCCAACGCCTGTCCGGAGAAATCCGCAGCATTATCGAACTCTTGCAGGGACGCATGTCTGATGCGGTCATGGCTGTGGTAACCGACCGTGACCATGGCATGTTTCCCGCCCCCGATCATATTGACATGGAGTGTTCCTGCCCGGACTCAGCCGGGCTATGCAAGCACCTCGCCGCTGTGCTCTATGGCGTAGGCACAAGGCTCGATACCCAACCGGAACTTCTCTTCAAACTCCGGCAAGTGAATCATCTGGACTTGGTGCCCACCACCGGCACCGTCGACGCGCTGACAAGCACCAGTAATGCCGGGCGCAAAACAATCGCCGGCAACGACCTGGCGGATGTATTCGGCGTTGAACTGGATCAACCTGGGGATGTACATGCAGCCGCCGCACCGGAAAAAACCGGCCAATCCACCAAGGCCGCAAAAACAATTCCCGCCAATAAAAAATCTGCCGCTGCGGCGAAACCGAAATTGGGACCCCAACGGCGTATCAACCCTAAATCCGCCCCACCGGGTAAGGCCACCAAAAAACAACCCGCCATAGCCCCCAAAAAGCGGTCGTCGGCAACTCCTAGGCGTAAAGGTAAATCATGAATAAAGGTCCAATCAGCCTCGCCGGGATGCAAACCCATGGCCATGTTTCGCCCACCGCAGCGCAGAATTACCCGGCTCCGGTGGCTCCCGGCGAAAACGCCCCCCGGGCACAATACCCGGCGTGATGATGACGGTGTTGCAATGGATAACCGCCCTTATCCACCTGCACGACCGTTTGGCCCGAAAAATAATCCAGCACCGCCTGCACGGTAAGCTCCTCACCCTGCCAAAGCGACGGCAAATTCCCCGGCGCCAGCAACTCGGCCGAAATATCAGATAACTCCGCCGCAACCGGAAGCACCAGTTCTAATGCCGTATCACCTAACGCCGTATCATCCGGCCTGATCAATACTGAAATTACTGTAAAACACGGCTGATTTTTCAGGCTATACTATTACATGATCTGTGGCTTCCAGAAAAGGGGATGCGACATGCGGTCTACAATATCAGCTTGGAATGGGCATACTTGGACTTTGCTGCTGGCACTGAGCGTATGCTTTGGCACAGCGGTTACAATGGTGAACGCGGCGGCAGTCGCGGCCTATTTTTCGGACGGCGGCAGCATTTCTTTAACACAAGCCCAAACACCCCCACCACTTGCCGTGTCCGGAAAGCTTGCTCCACTGGATGCATCGGCAGAATTAGCCAGCGCAACTGTGGCTACACCTGTTGCGCATAGCGCGGTAAAACGCACGCTGTACATTGGCGCTCCCGGCAGTAAGGTAGTGGTGCGCGGACATTCAACCTTACATGACTGGTCGGTCACCAGCAGCACGTTAAATGGAAAGGTGATTCTCTCCGGACATTGGCGCACAACCCACGGGCAGGCCATAAGCATTGCATTGCTGCATCTGAGCATTCCCGTGACAACGCTGAAGGGAAGTGATGGCAGCGGCATGACCAATACGATTATGCACGCGCTGCACCGCAAGCAGCATCCGACAATCACGTTTATTGTAACGCACGCAAAGCTGCTGCCACAGCGGAAAACAACGACCGGAAGCTATCTTTTCCGCACCGCCGGATTGCTTAAAATCAATGGAATCATGCGCAAAGAAGCAATGACATTGCGCGTTGGTCCGCTGGCCAATGGCAGCCTGACCGTGCAAACGCTGGTAAAGCTCAAGATGCGTGATTTTAATGTTACCCCCCCTCCGCCACTGGCCAATTCAT
>JAJZNX010000023.1 GCA_021852275.1 Planctomycetota bacterium
TAATCATGTACGGCGGTGTGGTCATTACAAAAACCGCCAATCAGGCGCAGCTTGATATTCTGCAACAAAAACTTGCCGCGGAAGAAACCCCTGATTTGTCCAATCTGGATTACACTGAACTGGTACATGTGGATCAGTTGGAAATCGATGATCAGGAACCGCTGAAATTGCAATTGCAATCGTTCTTACACGCGGTACGCAAACGCACGCAGCCGGCGGTAACCGGTGAAGACGGAGCATTCGCCGTGGATGTCGCTACGCGCATTACCACGGCCATCGCCCAACATCAATGGGGCGACCAATAAGCCGCGGCGTTTGAATCCGGCGCAAAACGTCCCAGACTTGGCCCGGTGTGGTTATAATCCATTTGCTTTGGTGAAGTGCGTCAGAACAGGACACACCCAATGGTTGCCGTGGTTTTATATTTTCAGGTTCATCAGCCGTACCGCCTCCGACGTTATAGCATCTTTGATTCTGATTCCGACTATTTTGAAACGCAGGCCAACCGCCGCTACACCCGGGAAATTGCCCATCGCAGTTATGTTCCCGCCACCAAAGTGCTCTTGGAACTGGCGCAGCAATATGGCGCGGCATTTCGGGTGGCAATGGGTGTAACCAACACCGCGTTGGAGCAACTCGCTGATGATGCCCCGGAAGCCGTCGCCTTGTTAAAAGAACTTTCGGCAACGGGGTGTGTGGAATTTCTTGGGGAAACTTCCCACCATAGTCTGGCGTGTCTTTATTCACCGGACGAATTTGCCGCACAGGTCAATTTGCACAGCCGGACCATTGAGCATTTTTTTGGGCACAAGCCAACCATTTTCCGAAACACCAATCTTATTTACTCCAATGAGGTGGGGCGACTGGTGGCCGCATTAAACTATCAGGCTGCCATTACCGAAGGGTGGGAAGGAGCGCTGGGAAATCGCAGTCCGGGACATGTATACAAAGCCGCCCGTGAACGGTTGAAACTATTGCTGCGGCATTATCGCTTGAGTGACGATTTATCACTGCGTTTCTCCGCCCAGGATTGGATCAACTGGCCGCTGATGGCGGATAAATATGCCCGCTGGTTGCATGGCACCGGTGCGGAGGGAGAATACTGCCTGCTGGGCATGGATTACGAAACATTTGGCGAGCGGCATTGCGCCGCAAGTGGCATATTTGATTTCCTGCGGGCGTTGCCGCGGTTTGTGCTGGAAAATGGGGACCACTTCAGCACGCCTTCGGAAGTTATCGCGCACAACGAGCCGGTGGCGGAATTAAGCATTCCACGGAATATCTGCTGGACCGATGTGCAACGGGATTTATCGCCCTGGCTGGGCAATGCCATGCAGGCCAACGCACTGCAGGAACTGTATCGGCTGGAACAGCCGATTAAAGAGTCCGCCGATCCCGCATTATTAACAACCTGGCGGAAACTAAGTTCCAGCGATCACTTTTTGTATATGAACACCCGATTTTTTGGGGATGTCAATACCCCGAGTTTCAGCATGCATGAATCGCCTTATGACGCATACATGAATTATATGAGTGTGCTTGATGCGCTGGGGGCACGCGTGCAGACCTAGCGGGCGTACCGGCCATGGCGCATTTCTTTCTTTGATCGCTAATGGGTATAAATAATGTAATGAATTTCTTCGCTACGGGCGATAAAAAACTGGAAGGCGACCGTTTTGATATGGTGAAATGACCAATGGCACGCAGAATTCAACCATCATTTTTTAAGGCCTGGGCGTGTGCTGCAACTGTGGCGGCGGCGCTGGTGCCGTTCCTTAGTGGATACCAGATTCAGGCGCAGTCTTCCGCGGCGGTACCATCTGTTGCTACTTCGGCCCGGGCTTCAGCCTTGCTGGCGAAGGGACTGAAAGATTTATCTTCTGAACGCTATGCGGTTCGGCAGCGTGCCACAAAAATTATCCAAACCGCACTGGGTATGCAGCTTCAAGCCATTGTCAACGCCGGCGGCCCGGAACAGGCAACGCGACTGATTAAATTGCTGGATTTTAATATCAATCTGGATCGCTGGACCATGGCGGTTATCAAGTTGCCGCAGGCAAAGCGCATGGCCATGTTTAACTGGGGGATTCAGTCGGCGGTGCTGCCGCTGGTGGGAGCCGCCTTTGCGCGGCGCGCGGTCATACGGGCATCATCGGCGGAGGGGTTGGCAAAAATATCAGGAAGCAACAGCAATTGGATACTGGATCGACTATTGGGTGATCAGCGGCGCGTGGTGTATCTTTCAACCATGGCGGCACTTTGGGACCGCAAGCCCTCGGCAAAAATGGTGCAAATTGTATTCCATCGGGCGGTGGGCAACATGACCATGTACAGCGGAGCCACCACGCGGCAGGTGGTGCATTTTAATGGTCAGCCAATTTATATCATGCACTTCGTGAATTACTGGCAGCAGGCGCAGGATGGCCAATATGCGGCACAATTATTGGAGCATTGGCATCCGGATCATCTGAAATCCATGCTGGTTAACTTCACGGAAAAAATGGCGCGGCAGACCGGGGCCAATGATATACTCCAGAATCCCAGCATGTTGCAGGGACGCAATTTTATTGAGCTATTTTCACAATACAAACCGCTGCTGGCAGCGCCCTACCTGCTGAACTTAATTTGCCGGCCTCAGACCAATCAGATTAATTTCGTATTTAACGGCCAAAGCGTGCATTGGGATAATCGCACCATTCCACTGTACCTGCTGGTATTGCTCTCCGGGCATAAGCCGCAGCATTATCATTTTTTCAAATCCGCGTTGTATGGCGGCAGTTGGTTGTTTAATACTCAGGTGCAGGAAGAAACCACCATCAAAGCCATGCTGAAATTCTGGAAACAACGCGGCATAGCGCCGGTTCCACCCATTCAACCGGGATCCAATAAACCTGCCGCCGGCCCACCCGGTGTCATCCATCCCCCCGGTCTGGCCATTCCCCCCATCGCCATACCAACCGGCCGTATGCACGTTTTGATCAAAAAATTGCGGACGAAAAAACTGTCACCCGCGCCCCAATCGACCGCGCAGCCGGTACGGTAGATATTAAGCCTAGCATGACTTTACAAGTTATGTGACCTCTTCGGCACGAGATAACCTGGGCAGGGCTGGAGGGGAGGCACGCTTCGCCGCGATTCTACAAGGGATTCGCAGCCGGTTGGCTACCCCGGCATGGGACGGCATGCACACTGCTTTTGTATGACCTAGCTATATTCACCGCCAGAGCCACATCCCATCCTAAGGATGATGATAAATATCCTTATTTTAATGGTATGTTCCACCGAATACACTTGACGCGACATTGCTTTGTTGTTATAGTATGTCCTAACAAACTTGGTTTTCCAAGGACGGAGTCGTCGTTATGGCCAGCCTCACCGCCAAAGTCATCAAGGGTCACACCTATTACTATGCCCGCGAGTGCCGCCGCGTCGGGGGGCGACCCAAGATCGTCCGCACCGTCTATCTAGGCTCGCTGGACCGCATCTTGGCCGCTGTCCAGGGTGCCCAGCAGCCTCCCGCGCTCCAGTCGGTCGATATTGCCAGCTTCGGCGACGTCGCCGCCCTCTATGATCTGGCCCAATCCATCGGGCTGGTGGAACTCATTGACCGCATTGTTCCCAAGCGACGCCAGGGCCTCTGCACCGGGCAATATCTGCTGCTGGCCGCGATTAACCGGGCCGTCCATCCCGCCAGCAAGACACAACTGGCCGCGTGGTATGGCCAGACCGCCCTGCGCCGACTCCTGCCGGCGCAGGAATCGCAACTCTCCAGCCAGGCCTTCTGGAACCATATGGATGGCGTGACCGAGTCGCACATCCAGCAGATCGAAAAGGAACTCTCCGCGCGTCTGGTCGAGCAATTCCACCTGTCGCTGCGGACGCTGACCTACGACGGAACCAACTTCTTTACCTACATCCGCACCCAGACCCCCGCCACCCTGCCCCAACGCGGCCACAACAAGCAGAAGCGGGGCGACCTGCGCCAGGTCAGCCTGGGGATGCTGGTCAGCACCGACTTCCACATTCCCCTGTTTCACAAGCTTTATGAGGGCAACCTTAACGACAGCACGGTCTTCCAGACCATCTCGCAGGAACTGCGCGAGCGTTACGCGGGCCTGGCCCGGGACTGCCAGCACATCACCCTGGTCTTCGACAAGGGTAATAACTCATCCGAGGCCTTCGAGACGGTGGATGCTTCGGAGTTCCACTTCGTGGGGTCGCTGGTGCCCACGCAGCACGCGGACCTGCTGGAGGTGCCGCTACGGAAGTATCAGTCCCTGCCCGGAGAGCGGCTGAAGGATTGCTTGGCATACCGCACCCGCAAGACCGTCTTTGGTCACGAGCGAACCATCGTGATCACCTACAACGAGAACCTCCTGGCTGGGCAGATGCAGGGCTTGAGCGGCAACCTGGAGAAGACCCGCCAGCGTCTGGCGGAGATCCAGCAGGTCTTGCGACGGCGGCGGGAGGGGCGGACCAGGGGCGGCCAGACGCCCACGGTCGCCTCGGTCAACCGGCAGGTGCAGCAGGCCTTGGCCCGGCAGTGGATGAAGGGCCTGTTCCGTTGGGAAGTCGGCTTGGAGAAGGGCCTGCCCACGCTAAGCTACCGTACGGATGCGGCCGCCCTGGGGCGGTTCGTGCAACTGCATCTGGGCAAGACCATACTCTTCACCGACAACGACGCCTGGAGCAATGAGCAGATCGTGCTGGCCTACCGCGCGCAGCACCATATCGAGCACGCCTTCCGAGACATGAAGAATCCGCACTATCTGGGCTGGTCGCCGATGTTCCACTGGACCGACAGCAAGATCCGCGTGCATGCCTTCACCTGCGTGCTGGCCTTGACGCTGACCTCGCTGCTGCAACGGACTCTGCACCAGAAAGGGATCGACCTGAGCATGCCGCGGATGTACGACCTGCTGGGCGGGATCCGCGAAACCCTGGTGATCTACCCCCGCCGGCCGGGCGAGAAGACTCCCCGCGTTGCTGCCGGCCACTCCACGCTCAGTTGCGAGCAGCAGAAGGTCTTCGACGCCCTGGACCTCAAGCGATACCTAGCTGCTTAGGTCATACTATTTTCACCCCGTGAAAACCGCTCCAAACCCTTGCGCCGAAGTGCTCTGCGCGTGTTTCGCTGAAAATAACTTGTAAAGTCATGCTAG
>JAJZNX010000092.1 GCA_021852275.1 Planctomycetota bacterium
TGAGAATATTATTTTCCATCCGCCAGGATAACTACATTGGCCCGTCCGTAGGCACCTGCTGAATCATCCATCGCCGGCCTTACCATGAAATATTGGTACAAACCACCCAGCTTGTACGTTACACTGCAATTGACATGCACACCCAGCCCGTGCGTAAACTCTTCCCCATTCATCCGCAGCGGTCGGCCTGTAACACACCGGTTGTTGCGTATTGGACGGTTGTCCCCGATCCACGACACCTGATGAATTCTGGTCGGCTTTAGATCCGTCAACCACACCGCGCGTCCACCCACAATCTCAATACGCGCCACTTCGCGAATCGGCACAGAAATGGTTTTGCCGGCTGGATCCACCAGCGATAGTTTCCCGTCTGACCAGTCGAATTTTGGGGTCCGCAGGGATGCACCATTGAGAAATACTATGCGGGCCCCCGGTTCCGGCCCCGTTGGCAATGTCGCAACCCCGCCCAGGATCACGTGATTAACCCGGCTTAACGGAATGGTCGTATTGCCCAAGTTGCTTTGGAACACAATGTGCTTACGGCCAATTTTTACTACCGCCCCCGCCAGGTGGGAATTGTTGTTAAAATACAAACTGTCATGATCCGCCGCCGAATCAGGTATTGCCACCTTCTCCGATCGCCGTAAACCCGCTACTGCGCTTAACGGAATGTGCACAACGCCCAAACCTGACGCATGGAAAATAATATTCTCATGTCGCGTGCCCACCGGATAGCCCGGCAAAACATCACGGTCGCGAAGCACCAGTTGCCACGCTGACACTACCGGTACCAGCACCGCCTTTCTAAGTTGCACCGCTAGAATATCCGCGGTTGGTATTCTCCGGATCCCATGCCCTTTTTCCCGCACCACGATATCCCCCGGACAACTCCACTGCCGGATCTGAACTTTGCTCAACCGCACAAACTCATGCTGGCCCACAGCTACTTTCGCCGTCGTGATATTCCAGCGCAGGGATGTTTGGTTGGCCGCAGCCCGACTCAATGGTGCCCACAGCATGATCAGCAGGGCCACACCCGCGCCGACCCGCCCGGCCATCCGTCGTCCAATCATATTCAGACCCATTTGTTGCATCACATTGCTCACTTTTGCAGAACCGGCAAAAGCCGATCAGGAATCTGCAGGATAATCAGCGCCATCGCTGTGCCATAGCTGAACCCGGCATTCCCATGCCAACTGCCATCAGCATCTTGCCGGTCCAGCAGAGTTTTAGACATGGCCGGCCACCAAGCGCTCCACCATTTGCCACCCGCCAAAAACATCGCCTGCGTGCCATAGTAATTCCCATAGAAAAAATTGTACTGATTGTTGGCCGGCGTGCCAGGCCGAACACTTAGCAGATAATGCACACCCGCCGCCACCGCCTTGCCCCGGTACACCCCGGCATAGAAAAGTAAGGCCACACCCGCCGCCGAACGCGGCATCATGGATCCCGGCGAGCCAAGCATATAACTGAAACCACCATCCGGATTCTGCAATTGCCTTACAAACGAAATCGCTTTCACTATTGTCCGATGCGGCACAGCTATACCTGCCTGCCGCGCCGCCCGCAGTGCCATCACCTGGCATATTGTAACGGAAATGTCCGCGGGCATCGGCATTGGTTGGTAACGCCACCCGCCCTGCTGATTTTGCGTTTCCACAATCAACCGCACGGCACGTTGAAGCTTTCGCCGCAACGACCGCTCATGTGATTCCCCATATACCTCCGCCAAAAACAGCGTCGCAAATCCTTGCCCGTACATCGGCGAACCATCGTTGGCAGCGGCGATCAAACCCGTCGGCTGGCACTTCGAAAGCACATAGCCAATGGCCCTCTGACAATTGCTCCCATAGCGCCCCTGCCCGGGCAAATTACCCCCGGCAATAAACGCCAGACCACCCAACGCCGATACCGCTACCGAATTCATCGATCCAAACGATCCGTTCGCATTCTGCCGCTTGGCCAGCCAATGCAAACCCTTGGCCACAGCTCGTAGAACCTGAGGGGTAAGTGCATGGCGCAGCGTACTGCGATGACCAAAAATCAGCGTGTTTCTGTTGACTCCAGCCGCCCGGCAGCCATGTCGGCCTGATCCGGCAAGCATAAACACTGCCACTGCCGCCAATACCAATACACGCGAAGATTTTCGCGACATTGCCCACATGCGGCAACGCTTTGTCTTATTCAAGTCAGTCTCCAGATGTAATTTCAACCTCACAACATCCCTTTCGATGCGCCGCCCTACGGCCGGGTTCCTTTATGGCCCTTAAATTCAGTTTAATCGTCCGCCAGACTTTCGCCAAACGGCTCATGGATGCACAAGCAAAATGGAACTCACCGCCCCAACCATCCAGCCCATCGATTATTTATCCTGGTGCTGCCAGCCCCTATAAACTCTCCGCCATACTCCGCTTCATCCGCACCCCAATATCCTGATTTCATTAACATATCTGCAATTTTATTCATACAAAAAGCCTTTTTCACACTTTGCGCTAAACGCTTTACGAATTGCGCAAAACGGTATTGTTAGGGCCGTGCGAAAGGAGTAATGTTTGTTTTAGACGACGCGGGTCGCGGGTTCAATGCGGCTGTGCCGATGGCATCTTTCCGGCGTGCGCCGGAACCTCTGGCAAGACCTAATTTGCCGCGGTCTAACAGGAGTTCACGTGATGTTAAAGTCCCGTTCCACAATTCTGGTGCTTGCCGCCACGGCCGCGGTGGGATGCCACGTGGCTGCCGTGCAGGCCAATCTTAATATTGTACCCATCTTTGACAGCTCGTTTACCAGCAGCCCATATGCCTCCTACTTTGAAAGTCAGGTCAACAGCGCCATATCGGAACTCGACGGCTATATCGCCAACCCGATAACCGTTCATGTTGACTTTTCAAACGAGGCCGGAGTCATCGGGTCGAATGTTACAGCCATAGGCTCAATACCCTATACCACCTACCTGGCTCAACTTAAGGCTCGCTCGTCGCCAACAACATACGACACCACCGCGTTGGCCACCCTGCCCTCGTCCAATCCGGTAAACTCGGGCACGACAGTAGCAATCACCGGTCCCTTGGCGCAGGTGCTCGGTGATTCCAGTTACGTAACGCCCTACGCTAACCCACAAGTGGGTATCGGTGGTTATATCTCGGTTGGGTTCAGCTACATGGCGACTTCGCCAACCTCCACCGGCTACAACCTTGAAACAGTTGTCCTGCATGAACTTGACGAGGTCCTCAGCATCGGCGGCAATGGGAGCGAGCTTAATCAGAGCTTCTATGAAGGGTCCAATTATCTCAGCACCGGGTCTATCGGCACCATGGACCTGTACCGCTACAGCGCCAAGGGCGTGCGCAGCTACACCACAAGCCCCACGAATGCCAGCGGTCAACCACTGTATACCTACTTTTCCATCGATGGTGGCAAAACTATTCTTACATATTTCAACCAGCAAGGGTACAACAATGGCGGTGATTTTGCCGATTGGGCCGGGTATGGCACCAAACAGGTGCAGGATTATAGTTTAACCTCCAATACATCCCTTAATCTGGGCCGCAATGAACTCATCGCTTTAGATGTAGCAGGTTGGACGCTTACCAGCAGCGGTTTGTCTGTGGAGGCGGGTAATTCCGTGCCTGAATGTTCCACACTGGCTATTCTCGGTGTGATGTCGGCGATGTTATTGCTCAGACGCAGGACCAGCCGGCAATAGTAAAATCTCCAATAAGCATACGTGTAATAATGCCTGTGGCCGAGATATTCGTCTTGTGGCGAGCCTTCCTGTTGACTTTTAGCAATGACGCATTCGGCTCGCGACTAATTGGCTTCCATCGTTTGGCCCGACCTCGTCCCACCATCCCCACAAAGCCGTGGCCGCCCGCGCGCGGCGACAGAAGCATGCCGCTACTGCGGATACCAAGCCAGCGCAATAGGACCATCCCACACACCGCGCCAGCACTGATACATCGGGACCTGGCGAAAGGGTGCTGAACATCAAAAAAAGTACAAACCAGCACGGAGGGAACCAAAAAATGATGACCGCAAAACAGGCAGCGGGATGGAAAAAATCCATGCCATCCACCTGCCGAAATAGACCGTCAATCCGATTGGGACGCGGCGAAAACGGGGCAGCGGTATCGGTGGGTTCCGCCAAATCGGGCGGCCCTTGTCCGGTTGGAGGGACATCATTGCACCTCTGCCGTTACGGAATCATACCCGCTGTCGCTGGTTACGCCGGACTCAAAAAAGTTCTGCAAAATGTCCAGCGGCCCCGCAAAATCGCCGTTGCCACCAATAATACTACCGTTGACATCGTGGCCCATTGCGCCGCTAAAGGAATATGGCGTCGCCATATCCACCAGCATAAACTCCAATCGCGGCATCAAAGATATCTCCAAATCCGTCGGAGGGCACGCCGCCACTGTGTATCCGGTGGCGGCTCCGCTCCCCCTGGCGCAAGCCGCACAGCACTATCCCGTTATTACGCTGACCGGGCCGCGGCAATCCGGCAAGACATTGACTGCAAATCTCCGCGGCCAAGCCGGGCGAGCGGGTGTCGGGTACCCATACCCGTAGCGCACGCAGGTTTACTGCAGGCTTGGATATTCGATCCCGCCTTCCCTTTCCCAGCGACCTTTGGGCTTTTTGCATGTTTCGACTCCAGCATATCTTTAGACAATGTGCAGGCTCAAAATGCCGGTGCCACTACGTATCTCATCCGTACCTGTGAATGCCGCTCCCCCCCCATGAATTCAAGGCCCAAACACGGCCATTAGGCCGGCACGCGTCGGAAGCCACAACGCCGTCCCTCATCCGCCTCCGTGGCTTCACGTTGCCACCGCACGTATGTGGCCTTAACCATACCCGCCGGTACCACTACAGCAATATATTCCAGACACCATTCATGAGGACACCCGCGCGCTCCCGCGAAAATCCGTCAGGCATGGAAACTTGATGCCACCCTTGGAGATTTTGCCACAAATTAGTAGCCGCACCATATTTTGAATCATCGCCGATATACCCATTGACAATCGCCTATGGCGTGGGTACAAAGAGCACGTCTTTTCCGGAGATTCTCTATGCTTGTTACGACCAGCGAGAACATTGCCGGTTTCCGCATCGTGGAAACCAAGGGCCAGGTCTTTGGCGTGGTGGTCCGCAGCCGGGGCGCGGCGGGCAATCTCATGGCCGGCCTGCGATCGATTGTCGGCGGCGAGATCAAAGAATACACACAGATGCTGGAAGAGGCTCGTCGGCACGCCGTTGATCGCATGGTAAAAAACGCGCAGGTCATGGGTGCCAACGCCGTGATCATGATGCGGTTTGACTCCTCCGAAATGGGCCAGACCATGAGCGAGGTCGTTGCTTACGGCACCGCGGTAACTGCCGAGGCGGCAGGCTAAGAACATGTTAAAACACCTGCTGATTGGATGCGGCTCAATCTGCGTGGTGGCGGCGGTGGTTCTATTGGTTGTATGGCCGGTAACATTTCCGCTGGCACTGTGGCTTGGTGGGCTGGGCCTGTTGTTGACTCTGGGCTTTGCCATAGAACGCTGGAAGTATCGCCAAACCCGCGTCCCGGGCGGCCAATGGCAAGCCACCGAAGAACGTTTTTTTGACGAAGAAAAAAACTGTAACATCCAAGTGTACTACAATCCTGCCACCGGGCAGCGGCGCTATGTTCCTGAAAGCCACAGCGCCGACAAGCAATAATGCTGCCGATCGTGGTTGCGCTGCCGTCCCTAAGAATTAAAGCACCATTCGCAGCGGATTTTCCAGAAGGGTTTTGATTTCACCCAGGAATTCGGCCGCAGTTGCCCCATCCACCACGCGATGATCCGCGGAAAGCGACAGGCTCATCACCTGGCCGGGCACGACCTGTCCATTTTTAACAATGGGGCGAGGCTCGGTACCGCCGACAGCCAGAATGGCGGCTTCCGGAGGATTGATGATGGCCTGAAATTCGCGTACGCCATACATACCCAGATTGCTGATGGTAAACGTTCCGCCGGTCATCTGATCGGCCTTGAGCTTACGACCGCGGGCCAATTCCGCCAACTGGCGGACCCGCGCAGACATTTCAAACACACTTAGCAGTTGCGCATCGCGGATCACGGGTACCACCAGTCCATCTTCAACCGCAACGGCAACGCCCAAATGCACGGTACCGTGGCGGATAATGGCCGTCGGTGAAAAACTGGCATTAACGGCGGGCACATTGGCGATAGCCAGGGCGGTGGCCCGGCAAATAAAATCGGTTACACTTAGCTTGGTGGGAGCAAATTGCTCGTTGACGGCTTTGCGCAAATCCAGGAGGGCATCCATGACCACATCCATAGACACATAAAAATGAGGAATCGACTGCTTGGACTCCAATAAACGACGGGCAATGGTCTGGCGCATGTTGGACAGCGGCAACGTGCCGGCCTGAAGTTTATTTTTTGTCGGCAACCCTGCCGGTCTGGGTGCGGCCCCGGCCACAGGTACCTCAAGCACATCACGGCGAATGATGCGTCCACCGGGGCCGGTGCCGTGAATGGAACTGATATCGACGCCTTTTTCCGCAGCAATTTTTCTGGCCAGCGGAGAAACGCGAAGCTTGCCGGAGGCGGGCTGGCCGGCAGGACTGGGTGTTTTAGCCGCAGCCGCCGGAGCGGGTGTCGGTGCAGGCACGGGCGTGGGGGCCATGGCCGGTATTGGACTTGGGGCGGCAACTATCGGTGCGGCGGCGGACACCGCAGGCGATGCCGGCTTGGAAGCACCCGATGCCGGTAACTTGGATGCACCGGCAACGGTTTTGGCGACATCGGCAACATTTTCGCCGGGGCCAGCAAGCACCACAATCAGGCCGCCGATGGGAATCTGGCTGCCTTCGGCAACCATAATTTTGGCGACGGTTCCCGGCTCAAAGGCTTCCAATTCCTGGGTGGCTTTGTCGGTTTCCACCTCAGCGATGATATCGCCGGGATTTACGGAATCGCCTTCCTTTTTCAACCATTTAACCAAAGTACCCGTGGTCATGGTGTCGGAAAGTTTAGGCATGGTAATTTCAATGGGCATGTGTAATCCTTATATATAGTGGGGACGCATCATGTTCCACACAGCCAAATCATCGAGCCATCGACAGCTCGCCAAGACGTGATAGTGTAAACGCAATTGTCCCGGACGTTAAGCCTTGCCGGGTCGGGCCGCAGTCACTCAGTCACTAACGGCCGCAGGCGGGACGAGCTTGCCAAAAATCAGAAATGTCATAAAATTCCTGGTTACGCATCCTCGCGCGTGCCGGTGTCTGCGAGGCGGCTGGATGATGCTCTTAAAGAAACTGCCAATTTCGATCTCCATGTTTATTGCGCTCGTGGTGGCGTTGCCGACCATGTTTTTTTCAGCGGCAGCACAGGGGGCCAATCTTACGCTTACAGGCGCGGTGTGCCCGCTGGGAGGCGTAAAACCAGGCCGGTGGGTGGAAGCACGTTGTCAGGTTACCAATCGCAGCGGAGCCGCCCGGCGACTGTTGACCGTGATCAGCTTTAAGAGTCAGCCGAATGTGCAATTTGCGGCCCGGCTGGAAATTCCCGCGCATTGCCGCCGGCAGGTCTGGATTCCAGTGCGCAGCGCCGGGCTTCAGCCGGGCGAACGAAGTATATGGCTGCATACCCTGCTGGTGGATGACACGGTGAAGCCGGAGCGGGTTCTGGACCGACAAACCGGCGCGATGCTGGTAGAGCAGATGACGAGTCCGATGGCGGTGCTCGTCGGTTACAACGACCCTGCATCGATGAACCTGGCGGAAGCGATGCGCAGTCAAATGGGCCTGGGTAAAGCCCTCTTTTTTACTTCGCCCCGGATGTTGCCCAATGAGTTGCCGGGCTGGGGTGCCGTAGACTGCTGCCTGGTGGGCGCAGACAATCCGAAGATCGCTCCACTGCAACTGCATATCATGCGGGACTGGCTGGCGGCCGGCGGACGGTTATGGATTCAGGCTTCGCCCCAAAACGAAACTTTTTGTGCGGCACTGCTGAAACAGGCGTTTGTCTGCCAGACGGTAGCGGTGATCCACACGGCGCATCTGCATTTCACAGGCAAGATGCTCAACCAGCGCGTGGTGTTGAAACGGGCGGTACGGCTATCTTGTGCACTGCCCAACGGCATGAAGACGCTTGAAACTGTGAATGGATGGCCGGCGGTGATGGAAACGGCCTTTGGCCGCGGGCGCGTGTACGTGTGCATGCTCAACGGGCGCGGCATGTTGAATGCCAAAAGACAAGGAACAGCGGCCCTGTGGACGGCAGTGCAGCACTTTTTCCCCAGTGCCATGCGCAGCCCGAAGTCGCTGCTACCGCAACTGCACCATTTTGCGATGGCCCAAATTGGATATCAGATCGTGGGCCGATCGGCGGTGGCCGGGATTCTGCTGGCCTTTACAAGCATACTGATATTGATATCGCTGTGGCTGTATCGCCGGAAGCGGTTGGAAAGGCTGGCACTGCTGGGCATAGCTGCGGCGGTGCTGGCGGTGATCGGCTTGACCATCCTGGGAATCCATTCGCGGCAGGCGGTACCGCTGACTTTGTCTACGGCGGAGATGGGCTATGTGGTACCGAAGGCGAAGACCCTGGTATTTTCCGGGGCGGCGGATGTGTACAGCCCGCAACAGCAAAACGCACGAATCAACTCGGCGGGCGGCGGCGTATTCTGGCCTGATCTGACCGGCAGCCGCGAAACCGTAGTACGTATGATATGGACTGATTACAACCGCTGGAACTGGCGCGGGCTGCAATGGCCATCGGGGGCGGTGGCCCGGGGCTTTGTTTCGGGCGTCAGGCACACAACGCATCTGCGCGAAGTAGCCGGGAGTTTTGGCCCTGATGGACTGACTCTCCGGCCTGCGCCGGACATTATGAAACGGTTGACGGATGTGCTGATTGCCGCTCCATCCGGCGATTTGACGGTAAAACCGGCAGCGCATGGTCGCTGGCTGGCGGGGACGGCGCAGGTGTTGGCCCCCGGGCAATATGTAAGCTCCCTGGTGCTGGGCAATCGACAGTGGCAGCGCAGCCAGGTCTTTGCGACACTTTTAAGCCGGCGGAATTTTTCAGCACCGGTGATGCTGGGCTGGATGACCCGTGTGAACCCCGGCTTACAGGCAAACAATGATATTCGCCGGCAGCAGAATATGCTGGTGGAAATTCCCATTAAACTTCTGCGGAGCAAGACCGGCGGCAACGTGCAGATTCCGGCACCCTATATACATTTCCGGTTGGTGGCCGGACCGGGACAAGTGCGACCCGCCCTGGTGTACAACACCCAACGGAAGAAGTGGCTGACCAGCCTGACCAACCCGACCAACATCTTTGTGACTTTTGCGTTGCCCCAGACGGTGCTCCCAATCCAGGTGCGACAGTTGCAGGTGCATCTGTTGATCCATGCGCCCAATCGCATGGTGAAAGTGCTCCTGGTACAGGGGACAAGATGGCGCGTACTTAAGGCGCAGAAAGGGCCGATTGGAGAAATGGACATCACGCAAGGCGGGTTGAATTTGACTCTGGGACGCGGCCCGGGCATGGGAGTAAAGGGCCTTGAGGTGGAAATTCAGGTGCAGGGAAGGGTGAACGTGGCACACCCGTGGGGAATCAGCGGGTTACAAGCCGGTGTGGAAGGGCACGTGCTGGCCCGATCGGCAGGGTACCGGCGGACAAAGCCATTGGCTCAAAAATAATAAGTCCGAAGCAGCAGACAGGAACTGGCCATGACCATGGAGCTATCATGAACGGCGAATATGTGGTGCAAACCGAAAACCTCACGAAAAAATATGGCGAGTTCACAGCGCTGGACGGGCTGACCATTCAACTGGAAAAGGGAAAGATACTGGGGTTTATCGGACCCAACGGTGCGGGCAAAACTACAACTATCAAAATTCTTGTGGGCATGGCGTTGCCCACGGCCGGCTGGGCGAAAATTACCGGCATTGATTGTTCGACGCGCTCACGCGAAATTAAAAAGCTGGTAGGGTTCATGCCCGACACCTTCGGCGGCTACGACAACATGCGGGTGCATGAATATCTGGATTTTTTTGGTGCGGCGTTTGCAATTCCCCGAGCCAAGCGACAAAAACGCGTCGATGAGGCCCTGGAAACCACGGGAGCCACGGCGATGCGTGATTTGTTTGTCGAAAGCCTGAGCCACGGCATGAAACAGCGGGTGGCCATTGCCCGCACACTGCTGCATGAACCGCCGGTGCTGATTCTGGATGAACCAGCCAACGGGCTGGATCCCACCGCCCGGGTGGAAATGCGCCACATTCTGCTGAACCTTGCGGCGATGGGCAAAACCCTGATTGTTACGAGCCACATTCTTCCGGAGCTGGCCAGAATCTGTAACATGGTGGCGATTATCACCGGCGGCAAGTTGCGGGCCTTTGGCACATTGGACCAGATCATGCACGATGTGCGGGAAAAAAGGATGATTGAAGTGCAGCTTGCGGCCCGGGAGGATGTAGCCAAGGCTGCGGCAACGCTTACCGCAGTGCTTGGCCCGCAGGCACAGGTGCAGGAATCCCTGGCGGAAGGCATGGTGCGCTTCACGACTACACAAAACGATGCGGCCCTGGTCCGGATACTGGCGGCGCTGGTAGACGCCAAAATTGCGGTAGCCCAATTCCGTGATGTACCGCAAAATCTAGAAGACGCGTTTTTGTCCGTAACCCAGGCAGCACAGGCACCAGGCAAAGCCGACGGAGAGAAAATTGCCGCAGGTGGAGGGCGGGCATGAATAATCCGATTATCCGGCGCGAACTGGTAGGTGTTTTGCGAAATTGGCGCACGGCTGCGGCAGAAATTATTTTTACCATGACCCTGATCGGGGTGGTGCTGCTGCGCTGGCCGACCAATGCCCAGGTGAGCTTGTCAGGCCGACAGGCGCAGGAAATGCTGCGGTTGTTCGGGTATGCATTTATGACGGCGATGATTCTGATTGTGCCGGCATTTTCAGCGGTTTCGATAGTGCGGGAGAAACAGGCCGGCACTCTGGCGTTAATCTTGAACACCCCCCTTTCGCCCTGGTCGGTTTTTTCCGGAAAGGTTGCGGCGATAAGCGGCGTGATTGCGTTGCTCATGGGGTTAAGCGTGCCGGCGGCGGCGGCCTGTTACGCGATGGGCGGAGTAAGCCTGCGTGTGCAGATTGAGCCTTTATACCTGCTGCTGGCACTGGCGTCTCTGGAATATACGGTGGTGGGCCTGTACATCAGCACACGATCCAACCGGATAGATGCGGCACTGCGGAGCACCTACGCAACGGTGTTTGCCCTGGTAGCGCTGACGGTGATACCGCAGGAATTTGCGCAAGGCCGACTGACGGGCCTGCCGGCCCAGGTGTGCCAGTGGCTGGCCGCATTTTCGCCGTTGCCCGCCATTTTACAGGTGTTTGGCCAAAGTGGTGTTACCCATGCCGGCAACATGTCGGCGGGCAGCGCGGTGTTGCGGTACGTAGTGGTAAGCATCGTGGTGATACTGTGGGGCACCCGGGCGACGCTGCAGCGTCTGAACAGTGGGCTTTTTGACCGACCGCGCAGCGCCGGAACCATCACCGATGAAAGCTCCGGAGGCGTACAGGCGTACCGACGGGTGATGTACCTGTGGTTTTTTGATCCGCAGCGCCGCAGCCGGCTGATTGGCCCCCTCACCAACCCGGTGATGGTCAAGGAATTTCGGACATCCCGATTCGGGCGTTCGCACTGGATGATGCGTATGATAGGGGCCTGCCTGATTGTGTCGCTGGCCCTGATGCTGGCGGCCGCCCGCGGTTCCGAAGTAGTGAACACCCGGACCATGGGGGCCATTCTGGTTATTTTGCAAAGCGCCTTGATCATCATCATGACTCCCGGCCTGGCGGGCGGCCTGATTGCCGGAGAAATCGAAAGCGGCTCGTGGCAACTGTTGCGGATGACGCCCCTGAGTGCGCGCAGTATTGTGCTGGGCAAACTGCTAAGCGTAGGCCGCACCCTGCTGCTATTGCTGCTGGCCACGTTGCCCGGTTATGCGGTGATGCTGGTGATTGATCCCAATGAAAAAACTCAAGTGGTGGAGGCCCTGGTCAGCCTGGTGATCATGGCGGTATTTGCGTTATTGGCCAGTGCGGCCATCAGCAGCTTTTCCCGGCGTGCGGCCACGGCCACGGCGACGGCGTATGGATTTTTGGCAGTCCTTTGCGCAGGCACCCTGCTGGCATGGCTGGGGCGCGGATCTTTGTTTGGCTTTACCCTGGTAGATTGGATTCTGCGGTTGAATCCGGTGGCTGCAACGCTCGCCGCCATACACGCTCCCGGCTTTGGGCACTATGGCCTGATTCCGTTGACCTGGTGGATTATGGCCTATGGATGCGGGCTGGCGGTGGTGGTGCTGGTGCTGCGCACGTGGCGGTTGACCCGCCCACAGTAACAGTTCTTCCATACCGAGGTCTGGCGTGGCAGAAAGGAAATGGTAGTCCATGACGGAATCGCCCCGATTGTTGCGGCACTTTTTTTTGATCACTGGAGCGGCTGTGCTGCTGTGTGGCGGACGAGGATCGGCGGCGACTCGTGCAGGTGATGGAATTGATCAGCCGATGAATCGTCAACCCCTGTTACCCAAGCTGCAAACGGCCGAAACGTATGATCCAGCGTATCTGGTTTTGTGGCGCCAGGCACTGGCGGAACACAGCGTTCAGGTGCGATGCCACGTGTGCGAAGCCCTGGCACAGGCCGGCCGGACGAAGTTTCCCGGGCTGACTCCCTTTATGGCAACACTGGAAAACTTCGCCGCAGGCAGAGAGGAAAAGCCGGTCTTACGGCAAAGTGCGGTTCAGGCACTGGCGGCGATCAACAACCCGTCGGCAGCACCGGCCCTGTTACAAGCGGAAAAGCGCGGCGGGGTTGATGTGGCATTGGCGGCAGACCTGGCGCTGGTGCGTTGGCACTACCAGCCGGCAGTGCCATGGTGGCGATCCCTGCTGCTGAATCGGCATGTCGCAGTGCTGGTGGAAATTTCCGCCATTACCTCGATTGCAAAGATGCCGGCCCCGCAGGCTATAAGCCAGTTGCGGCAACTGGTGCTCAATGCGAGTACCGATATCCGCATTCGTCTGGCAGCAGCCAAAGCGTTGGCCAGGCTCCACGCCAAAGGGGTGGTCGGCATGGCGAATAAACTGCCGGGGAAACATCTGCCGGACGCAGTGGAGCCTGACTTGATTGCGGTATGGCTGGTTTCCGCCGGCCACAACGTGTCGCAGCAAAACATTTTGGCCACACTAGCGCGCAATAAGAATCTGGCAGTGCGGGTGATAGCCGTGCGCTGCTTGCTGCGAGCCAATTGGCATGCGTTAACGCCGGATACGCAAACCTTGGCCAAGGCCCGGAATTCCACCATCCGAATTTTGGCAGCGCGGCTGGCGCGGCGGGAAAAGAACGTGGCGGTTTTAGCGCGACTGCTCAACGATGTGCGGCGGCCGGTGCGATGGTACGCCCGAGACGCTTTGGTGCGGCTGGGACGGCAAACCCATTTGGCTCCAACCACTGAACATGTGCTGATGAAGTTGCTGACTGTTGATCATCCGCGGCAGCAGCAACAGGCGGCACTGGCTCTGGGCATGTTGAATTACCGGCCCGCCGCCGGTGCTTTATTACGACTGCTGCGGGAGAAATTGCATCCGGGTGTACGGCTGGGTGCCCTGGTGGCTTTGCGCCGATTAGCCGTGCCCGATACCCTGGCCCCGTTGTTCCTGTATGCCAAATACGATGCGGCGATCTCCCGCCGCATGGCCGGTCCGAACAAGCAGGTTCAAGCCGCCACAGCCAAAGAATTTAGAATTTGCAATGATGAACTGGCACAGTTGCTGCAACTGTTTGGGAAAACCCGATACCGTTCGGCCAGTGCGCTGCTGGCAAAATTCATTCCCAAAAAGTCTCCGTATGGGGTAACGGCCCGCGCCGCCGCCATCTGGGCCCTGGGTAAAATTAATGCGGGTGATAAGCATTCTCCGCTGGTGGGATTGTTTCAGGGGCGGCTGGCGGACCAGAGCATGTTGGATCCCGAAGCACCGGCAGTACGGCGGATGTCTGCTATTTCGCTGGCCCGCTTAGGCTCTGTTGCCAGTTTGTCGGAACTACAGGGGTTTTTCGCAGAAGAACCAACCAGCGACATAGGGCTGGCGTGTCGCTGGGCCATCGGCAAGCTAACCGGAAAAATGCCCGCCAGACCGATGTTTCCGGTGGAATTCCGCAGTAACTTCATTGCGCCGAAACGGCCCGACTCCCCATAACCAGTAAGGTCGCCACTTGCAACATTGCACCAATGTGCCGCTGCACAACAAGCCTCTGATCGACACGGTGGCACCACTGGCGGACAGATGGCCACATACAAAGCAGCATGTTGTCGGTATGGCCGGGAATTTCGACTGCGCGCGATCAGCAGTAGCCAAAGCAGCGGGCCACACCTTATGATAAAAGCTGTTGGAGCTGCGCCGTCCGTGGCCATGCTGCCCCTTCTTGAAGGAGATGACTAAACATGAGTTCAGTTGCCGTACTGTTTGTCATTGCGCCGCCGGTGTGGGCGGTCGGTGCCCCCGGCAAACCGTTTAATAAAATTGACACCCGCGAAGTGTTTATGCGCACCATTGATATTTATTCCAAAAGAGATCAGGTGGCGCAGCGAATTCTCTGCGCAGCGCCGGATCAGCTTGGCCGCATTCAACAGAATTTTTCGGCCCACCTGGGGTTTCAGGGAGTTTCGGTTACCGCGGGTGGACCGGATTGGTTTGGTGCGGTCAGCCGGGGACTGGAAAAACTCAAGCCGGAAATACAGACCGTGATTATTCATGATGGGTGTTGCCCGGCGGTGCCGTATCCTGTGATCGACGAATTGGAGGAAGCGGTTCAAAAGACGGGAGCAGCGGTACTGACGCTGACGCCGGGAATGCCATTGGCACGCAGTGATGAACGCGGCCACCTGCTGGAACGATTAAATCCTGCAACCCTGCGGGAAATTCAGTCACCACAGATTTTCAGCCGGCCGGTGCTGGAAAAAGCGTATGCCGGGCGGTCCGGAATTGTTCCGCCACCGCAGGACGATGCGGCGATGGTGCGTGCATTGGGTGGTAAGCTGACCACGATACCTGGATCGCGGCTGAACGTGCGTGTCGGAACGGAAGAAGATGTGAGGGTGGTTGGAGAACTGGTAAAAATGCTGCCCAAGCCGCGAAGCAAGGCTCCGCTATCACCGTTTGATGAAGCGCAATGGTAACCTCCATATCGACCGGCGATCAGCGACGGACTCATGATGCGGAAGATCATTTTTTTAATTACCGATCTGGACCTTGGAGGCAGCCCGCTGGTGGTACGACGTGTGGCCCGGGGCCTGGCCGAAAGCGGTGCGTGGCAACCGACGGTGGTAAGTCTGGCTGCGCCCGGTGTTGTAGGACGCTTCATCCGCACGGATGGCGTGCCGGTGGTGGGGTTGCACGCACGTGGTCCGCGAGATGCTGCGGTGCTGCGGCGCTGGCTGGGAGTTCTGCAGGCGCTGCAGCCGGACGTGGTGCTAAGCGTATTAATTCATGCTAATGTGATCGCCGCGCTGGGGTCCGGTATCGGGCCGCGCTGTGCCTATTTGCAGTCCATTCACACACTGGCGGAACATCCGGCATGGCATTGGCAGGCGCAAAGCCTGATTGCGGGGCAATGTGCCGCGGTTATTGCACCCAGCCGATTTATTTTGCAACGTATTGCCGGCTACGGTGCGGTGCCGCCCGGAGTGGTGATTCCCAATGGAATTGATGTGGAATGTTTTGCCGGGGCCGCGCCCATCGAACCGGCACTGCGGCCGTGGCCCGCTGATGCCCTGGTGGTTGGATACGTAGGGCGTTTTGATCCGGTCAAAAGATTGCCGGTACTGCTGCAGGCTGCCGCGGCCTTGATTCACGCCGATGCCGCCCGATGGCGACGAGTGCACGTAGCGATGGTTGGCTATGGCCGGCAGGAAATTTACCTCAAAGACCTGGCGCGGAAACTGGGGATTGCCGCGCGAGTCCATTTCACCGGTGCCACAACCACACCGCAGCGTTGGTACAAGGTAATGGACGTGCTGTGCATGCCGTCGATTTCGGAGGGGTTCGGCTTGAACATGGTGGAGGCGATGGCGGCGGGCACGCCAGTGCTGGCCTTTGACACACCGGCGATGCGGGAAATTATTACCCATTGCAGGACAGGGTGGCTGGTGGATCCAGTACGTACAGGGGCACTGGCGGAAGGACTTGCCGCGCTGCTGGAGGATAGCTCAGTTCGGGGGCAGTTGGGGAAGGTAGCGGCTCAGGAGGCGTCACAGCGCTTCAGTGCGACGAAAATGGTAGAGCAATACGAAAAAATTTTGGGACAAATATAAGTTTTTTTCTAAAACGGCACCACTCTATACAGCTCATATTGTGCCATCAAACTACTATATGTAGTGTAGCTAACAATTTATTCGCATTTTGTTTGGGATGTGCTCGGAATTTACATCCGATAATTTTGATTCTTTTCACTTGCATCATGCCGATAGTCTTAGTAATGTAATGGTGGAAAAAGGGGAAGAATGGGTAAAAAAGGGGTTGAGTGACGCGAGCGTGGGAAACTCTGGTGACTCCCGCTGAATATATACAGGCTTGCGGCTTGGCTCGGAATTGCGATGGCAATGGCGATGGACAGTAAGGTGTTTTTCTCCGGTACGCACGAGCTGATTATTGATGATGGAGGGCGCATCGCCATTCCCAGCAACATGTACAATGGTTTGCTCAAAAACACAGCCCAGCCTGACACGCTGTACGCAGAGACGGCAAAACGCGTCCGTAAGAACGGCCAGGTCTTCCAGTGTGTCAAGCTGCTGCCTTATGAAGTTTTGCATTATCGGGCCAGCAAACTTATGGTTGAATTTACCAGTGACGATGAACGGGATCAATTTGGGGAAATTTATTTTTCCAAGTATAAAGCATTGGAAATCAAGCTGCCCCAGCCACGCGTTACGTTGCCAGCGGAATGGCTGACGCAGCGAAAAACCAAAACGGCTCCCAAGGACAAGGCGTTTCTGGGCAACAACGTAACCGTGACCGGCGCGGGTGAAGTCATCGAAATTTGGAACCTTGACGAATGGCCGGTGTGGCACGCCGAGAAAGACATGGAATACGCCCGCGACAGCGGCAGCGGACGCCAGGCAGCGGAAGCCTGAATTTTGGAATCGCATGGGCGGCAGGAAGCCGCCAGAATTTTGCGAGTTCCGCCAACTATACCGCCGAAACCATGGACCGGTTCGGCGGTTACCAAAACCGGAGCGACGGATCGCTCTTAGAAATTTGGGTTGACGAGGCTGCATGGAAGATAGCTTCCCAACCTGACCAAGGCACGAAGGGTCGGCAGCCCATGGATGGGCTGCCGACCACTTCCTCTGCGACTTAGAAAGCCATCAGACAAAGTGACATAAGAGTCTGTTGGCCCAGGCCGATATCGCCATCTTAAAGCTTTTATCGGTCAAATACAAGCAGTGACTTTGCTTCAGGAAGGAGCATCGTAGAGCCACGGACGGCGGGTGAGGACATGCAGGCCGATCATGTCCTCGCCCTTTTTTTGAAGATCAACGGCGGGTAAAACCGTTTTTTGAGGCACGACAATCGCTTTTATGAAAAAGCGTGTCGGCCTCTTTAGAAGTGATGGTCGCCGACTTTATGGATGTTCCGGATCATGGCCACGAGCCGGTCCTTCTGAATGCTGTGTTGAATTACCTTGCACCGCGCAGAGGCCAGGTGGCACTTGATTGTACTGCGGGGCGAGGCGGCCATGCGTTGGCTTTGGCGAATGCGGTAATGCCGGGGGGCTTGGTGCTGTGTGTGGATGTAGATCCTGACAATCTTGCTTATGCCCGTACGCGCTTGGGGCCTTGGGGGGAAAACTGTCGTTATTTTCAGGCTAATTTTGCCCAGGCCGACGAAGTGATTCAAGCGGCGGGCGTATCAGGTGTAGATCTGGTATTGGCGGATTTAGGGGTATCCACCAACCAGTTGACTCAAGACCACCATGGTTTGAGTTTTTCGATTGATGCACCGCTGGACATGCGTTTGGACCCCGAGCTGACTATCACCGCCGCCGACTTGATTGCCAAACTGCCGGAAAAGGAACTTGCAGATATGCTTTTCACCCTGGCTCAGGAACGCTGGTCCAGGCGCATTGCCCGACGCATCGTACAGGTTCGGCGGACCACACCCATTACCAGCACCCGACAACTGGCAGACTTGGTACGACAGGTCGTTCCACCAGTACCGAGGCAGCATAAAATTGATCCGGCCACAAAAACCTTTCAAGCTCTGCGTATGGCCGTGAATGCGGAACTTGAGAATCTTGGCACCTTGCTGGGCCAGGTGCCGCAATTCATCAAGCCCGGTGGCCGCGCTGCCTTTATCAGCTTTCATTCGGGCGAAGATCGGCTGGTTAAACACGCGATGCTGGAATGGCAAGCGCAGAACAGGTGCCGTGTGCTGACTAAAAAACCTGTGATACCTGACGAGGTAGAGATCGAGACTAATCCACGCTGCCGCAGTGCCCGGCTAAGGGCGGCAGAATTTGCTGTCTCGACCGGTGTGCCACCACAGTAACGGCGACTGGATGGGACGAACTGGCCGTCAGCCGCAGGCGACAGCCGTATATCAGAATGATGAGATGGTGCCCAATGGAGTGGCAACATCCTGAATTTACACGGAGGTTTTTTATGAACCGCGAAACCAAGTTTGGCCTGATTACCGGATTGCTGTTGATTGTGGCGATTGGCATGCTTATTTCACGCTACCTAAGCTCCCGCACCGCACCGGCAATTCAAACTCCCAGCCTGCAAAGTCTGGGGGGAAATTTCCGCAAGCAAATTATTTCTCCCGCCGGGACGGCACTTATTCCGCCGGCTTTGCAATCCCATCCACAAGGACAAAGTGCGCCCGCGGCTCCATCCGCTCTGGCAGAAGAGTTGCCCACCAAATCTCCGCTGCAAGGCAGTGCTGCACTTCCAGCAACGCAGCCATCCGCCCTGGTGGGCACAACGGGACAAACTTCCGCCCTGGTTCCCACGACCGGTACTGCGGTCACGGTGGCAAGCAATGTCAGAGCTCCGATTGCCGGTGCCAGCCCGAAAATATCAAGAGAGTATACGGTTAAAGCCGGCGATACCCTCTGGCGTATTGCACGCAGATTCTATCACCAGGTGGGGCCGACCCAACTGGCCCTGATCGTTCGTGCGAATCCCGGGAAGTTATCCTCGGCCAAGTCGATGCTGCAGATTGGAGAAACACTGACCATACCCGCAGTTCCACCTTCCGGTCAGATTCGTCTGACACAGATGGCCGCCATATCTATGGGTACTGTGCCGATTCCCACCACGGCAACTCATTTATCCAGCCTCCCCACCCATCAAGTAACGGCCAACGCCCGCATGGTCACCTATAAAGTTCGTGCCGGCGATACGCTTTATTCCATTGCTCGCAGAATTTTTGGGGCAGGTACTCATGCGGCGATTGCCCACATCATGCGGGAAAACCATATTCACAATGCCCGCGATCTACGCGTCGGTCAGATTTTGCACATTGGCAAACCCTTGTAAGATAATTTTAGCAGGTCCGGACTGGGCAATAATAGCCCAGAGAATTGGCATCAGCTACATGCGATCATGGTGCAGACTGGCGAGTACCTCGTGCATAAATATAACCGCGCCAGGCGAGAATGCACCAACACGCCGCGATGCACACCCGGCAGACCTAATCTCTGTCGGCCTGCCGATTTTGTCCTGCACCATGCTGAAAATCATTGGCGAATACCTGGCGATGCCGGCATGCGGCAACCTCTAATCACTGCATTGCTGATCGGCCGCCAAATTCAAGATGGTTTGCGGCGGCAATTCGTAAATACCGTGTTTGCGCAAGCTCGGACGGTCTGATTCCTGCTGTGTGCCGTCCAGCACGTCGGTTATTCTAACGGAGCGTTCCAGAGACAACCGTATGGCGGCAAAGGTCCAAAGGATCAGCCGATTCTCACTGCGATAAACCACGCCCGCTTCGGCAGGCAATATATGTCTTTCCAACATATCCGGCTCCACGTGGTTAAAAGCCTTTAATAACCGCCAATGGGCCAAAGTGGGAATGTCTTCCACCCCGCCTATGGAGCCGTAGCGAAAACTCAAGGCGTTGTGTTGCACATTCCAATAGATAATCCAGACCATACGGTAAGCCAGCCCACGAAAGAAAATATCCAAGGGATCGTGGCCCGCCCGTGCAATGGCCGGCCCATCAAATTCCACCAGACAATCGGCCCAGATCGGCATAGAGCCAATGCGCTTATCCACCGCCGGACCATGGCGATGAATTCCGAATACGCCCAGGTCTTCGTTGCAATAGTCATAGCCGATCCGCTGCATAGCCACCATCAGGTCCAGATGGGCCGCGTACTGGCTTAAAATAGCGCTCGGTCCTTGCACCGCAGGCCTATAATTACCCAGCAACTCCGTTTGATCCGCGGTGGCCCCCTGAACCGATTGATCTGCCGTATTTTGCACCCAGTGAAACTTGTCGCTGGAAAGATTAAAACTGCTGTCCAGAAAAATTCCTTCCAGGCCGATTCGATCATGCAATTCCCTCCAGCGCCGCATCCAGTAATCGCGAATCGTCGGGTCACGCAGGTTCAGCACCGCAAACACCGGCGTGTAATGATCCGCCTCAATCGCATTGGACGGGTTGCGTACGTATGCGGCCCTGGCCGTAGCCAGGACCTGGTCTATGGAATCTTCCCCCGGCAAAAATCGAATGCGATCCGCATTGCCATTTCGATTGCGAAAAATCTCCGTCAGCACAGATAATGACGTATTGCCCCACATTTCCACCTTGGCACCCGCGGCCTGCACAAACTGGCATAAGGCCCGAAGTTTATCTTCCCCGACACTTTCCGGAATTTTATAATCAACCGTGCAGCACATGTTGCTCACGCCCCAAACATTCATATTGTTCGCACAGTGATTGGCCAGTCCGATTTTTCTAACACCCGCTGCCAGCAGCTTGGCGGCCCCCTGCGTGCGATAACGGTCCAGATCGGCCACCCCCCATTCTTCCATCAACCCGTAGGTCGATACCCGCTGCCGCTTCATGCCTATCTGATTGTGCAGATGATTGAAAACAGTTTCGCGAATGTCGTGGTACACATTCAGCCGCTCTACCCGATCCAGTGGGCCAGCCAGCCAGAGCACTTCCATCGGCGATGTGGTGAACTGAGTTGCCAGATCGCCACAATGCTCATGCCAGTGAACCATCTGCCCACGGCCACGCGGTTTTTCAAACAGCGATCGAATATGAGCCGTGCGCGTGGCCCAGGTGACAAGCGTTCCGGCCGGGCCACTGGTAAAGGTGAATCCCTGTAATTCAGTCTGCAGCGGCAGAAACTGAAAAACTGAGGGATTGGCAGCGCTGGGCAGATACCATTCGCTGGAATAAAATTGTGATTCTTCAGTAAATGAGACTTGGGATGGCACAAAACAGTTTCGCAACCAGAATTCGCTCCCAAGTATAAAACCCCCGGGTTCCCAGGTACCACGATCCAGCACTTTATAAATCGGGATATCTTTGCTTGTATACTTGTATTGATAAGAAAACCCGATCCATATCCGATCAGCAATTCGCCTTTCCACAGGTATCAGAACCAATTCCAACATGGTGCCTTCCGCGGGTACGGCAAGGCTCGTCCAGTCCGCCGTTATATAGCGGTTCCGCACACTATGAACCATCCATTCCATGATTCCCTTCTGCTCCCGGGAAGCGGTAAAAGTCAGGCGTACGCCGGAATTATCCCCGGAATAGTTCTGCAGACGGTAATCCAGGAGTTGCACGCCCCACGGATTGCGAATTTCCACAAACATCGGACGTGCCGCACTCCGAAGCGTCACGCCATTGGCCGATACCGCCCCCAAACCTGAATAGTTTTCATTTTGCCAAACAAAAGGGATGCTGATCCCGTTGGAAAATATAGTTTTGTCAGGTAACGCCACAACCACTCCTTGATTTTTAAGATTAATCCTGCTCGACCATAAAATTATGTTTCAGTTGCCCGTGTTACTTTTCCCAGCCAAGCTCATCGGCCCAGTGCGGTTCCCATTGGGCATCCAGAGCCGGCGTGTTGACCCGCGAAGCCAGCCGAGGCATCGGCAGTTCCATCAGCGGCCCGCCTCATCCACTGCAAGACAAAGAGGAAACCACCTGTCCTGCCACCATCAAACCCAAGGCTCAAACTCCCATACACACCACTACAATAGCATAACAAACTGAGGGTCAAGACTAAGATCATTGCCATCCCGCTTGAAGAAACGTCTCTTGGCCCCGGTAACATCACCTGATTGAGCGATTACACACACTATGGAGCAGTTATTTAGTAGCGCCACGGTCCTCCTCGGAAGCAGTAAAAGCCAGGCGTACACCGGAGCCATCTTTGGAACAGTTTTTCCTTGCCTGGCTTCCTTTCTCACCGGCGGGTTCGGGGAGGCGCATGCTGTGGGAGAGTACTCATGTACAGCCAATTGCCTTTCTGCCACAACGTCAGCGGCATCGCGGACGGTTTGCCCGCGGGACTGGACGAGCTGGCGTGCCCGATCCAGCGATCTCCTTGCTGGCGTAAATGTGCCGCAAGTGCGATTCTGGGCAATGCCACCACGGCCTGTGCACGAGAGGCAAAGCACGCCAGCCAGAGGGTGTCGCCATAGGCCCGCCGATCCAAACCATCGAGGTATTGCTGAATGGCATGAGAAGAACCCGAAGTAGACCACGTGCCAGGCAAATGGTATTTGGCTAGCCAAATGACTTGCGGCTCCACATTGCACGCAGCCTGGACACCGCGGTATTCGGTCTGATCCGCCTGGGTCCAGCCAATACGCGTCGCAGACCCCAGATGCGATGGCGTAAGATTCGGCGGCACAAAATCCGGTGCCAATGGGGCGCGTTCGAGCAAGGATGGACGAGACCGTGTCCAGCCGGGCGCGGCAACCACTCCGTTTATCAATTCCTTATGAAGAAAGGCGTGGACGGCCAGGACAATGGCCTGCGGTGTATCCCCGGTAAGCGTAACCAGCTCAGTTTCAAAGGGGGTTCTCTTGATGGCTGCCGCATGCAGAAATGGATTGCGACCACTTTCAATGTAACCAATAGTGCCATGCAGATAGCCGAATCCAAAAATATAACATCCGTGGCCATTGAATTTTGCCTCCCGCTGCCACGCAGCATGAATCAAGGGATCGGTAGGCAGACCGACCAGCACCAGATGGGAATAAGCCCGGGCCGCATCTGGCTCTTTCGCCAATTGCAGACTGTCGGTCAATTTGCCGGGAACGCGTCCCCGGGCCATGATGCGCAGCAAGGGTTGGGTGGTTACGGCTGCGAGCACCTGTTGCGCTGCCTGACGAACAATAGCGGGCGCATCGGCGGCAACGCATATTTTGAGCGTCCGTTGCGGCGTCTGCCCCGCATACGCTGTGCTTAGTGTGCAAACACACGCCACAAGCCAGATACCATAGCGGATCCATGAACATCGGATCTGCGCATTCCCGAATAGCCCCCAACTCATTAATTATTCTCCTGCAGACAGACCACTGCTGCGCCACCTGGCCGCAGGGGTATACGAATATTCCAATCGCATTGGA
>JAJZNX010000085.1 GCA_021852275.1 Planctomycetota bacterium
CGCTGCCCTGCGGGGTATAAACGGCATACCACACCTTCCTTCCTTGGAAAGTATATAGTATACACCAGCAAATCTCGCATTGCAATGTTATTTTAGAATCACACTACTAGTTACGGCGGGTCAGATCACACTCAACGGTGCCACGGCCACGCCCAGTGATTTCGCTTTTACCACCACCGGATCGGGTACTGCGGAACAGGGTATTTACACCTTGGTGCCGGAACCGGCCACACTGGGCCTGATGGGTATCGGCATGGCGGGGCTGCTGCTGTTGAAACGGCGGCGAACGGCATAAGGGGGCACCGTATTTGCCCCTTTTGCCATTTGGATTTCGAGCGAATGTATTAACAGGTCCGAATTTTCCGCCCCTGTCGTATCAACCTTGTCGGTTGGAAGCACGGGAGCGGAAGTGAAGACTTATTCAGGAGGTTTTTTTATGTTGCGTAAATTTTATTCACTCATGGCTTTGGCCGCTATCGCAGGCGGGGTGACTGTATTGGCGGGCAATGCTGGTGCCACTGTATTTACCTGGAATGGCACGAATAGTTCCGATCCAACTGTGGCTTCCAATTGGTCCAATCCGGCACCGGTCATCGGTGGCGCCAATAACGGCACTGGAAATAGTTATTCCGCAGCCGACAACGTAACCGTCAGCGGTACCGCCCACCCTCTTGATTACACTGCGGTTGATGGCACCACCTCATTCGACGGTCAATTTGAGATTAGCCTTGGTGCCGTATTGAATATCAGCGGGGGCACCTTCACCGATGCTGACGCTACCAACAGCGGTGCCCTAATTGGTCAGGTTTCATCAGGCACACTCAATGTGTCAGGCGGCAATTTCAACATTTCAGATAACCAGGTTATCCTCGGTAATGTAAATAATCCCGACGTGGGAACCATTAATCTTTCTGGCGGAACCATTACGGCCAATACCACAGCCGGGGCCGCCGGTGTAGTGCTTGGCAACGCCGGTAATGGCGGGCCGGGAACAGGCGTCCTGACGATCACCGGAGGCGTATTTAAAATTACTGCCGGCGGTACCACAATCGGCAATAATGCCGGCGGCCAAACTGGCTCGGGTACGCTCACTTTTGGCTTGGGATCAGGTGTGTTTGAACAAACTGCGTCCAGTTCCCTGACCATCGGAACAAAAGGCGTAATTAACTTCCTGTCCGGCAGCCGGGGTGAATTATCGCTTAACCAGGTGACCAGTCGCAGCTACTTCGACAACCTAGTTACGGCGGGTCAGATCACACTCAACGGTGCCACGGCCACGCCCAGTGATTTCGCTTTTACCACCACCGGATCGGGTACTGCGGAACAGGGTATTTACACCTTGGTGCCGGAACTGGCCACACTGGGCCTGATGGGTATCGGCATGGCGGGGCTGCTGCTGTTGAAACGGCGGCGAACGGCATAAGCCATGCGAAAGATCGCCGCTGAAGGTGCAGCATGTGTCATCCCGGCGGATATCGAATCCGGGCATTCTCCGGAGTTGTATTTTGTACTAAAGGCGTTCCAGCCACGCCCAGTGAATGAAGACAAAATGGAGGGCCGAGGAGAACAAAATCTCTCGGCCCTCACGCCTTTTGGTGTAGCAATAGGAGTGTACTTATGAAAAAACATAATCTGCGGCACGGATTTACGCTGGTGGAATTGCTGGTGGTCATCAGTATCATTGCGGTGTTAATCGCTCTGCTGTTACCCGCCTTGGCGCGGGCCAGGGCGTTAGCCAATACGGTGGTGTGCGAATCCAATTTGCGGCAATTCGGAATTGCCGGTCAGGAATATCTGGATGAATATCATGTGTTTTTTGCCAACAGCCTTGATGGCCCGAATTGGCTGATTGAATATTACGATTTTGATCCCAATATCCTGACCGCCGGTTTCTGCCCGGATGCCCCGCCCCTGGCAACCGTTCCAAATCCATTGCAGTTTGGCTGGGGGCAACAGGGCAACGCGACCACACCCTGGATTTGCCAGAATTTATTTCAGCCGTATCCCGCGTCAACGCCCACTACATGGAGCAGCAGTTACGCCGTCAACACTTTTATGATCAACCTCGGATCATCCGCCCCGCTGGCATATTCGACATCCTATTATCAGAATTACGGCAGCCCTCAACCCGGGCTGATCCCATTTATTGCGGACTGCAACTGGTATGGCGCATGGCCGGACGGGGGCGATGCGCCTCCGCCTGATTTAACCGGAAATTGGGGCGTGGTTACGGCTGGATCTCAAATGTCGCGTTATTGCATGGCCCGCCACGGTGATGCAATTAACGTGGACTTCCTGGATGGCCATGCGGAAACTGTTCCTCTGCGTAATTTATGGACCCTGCACTGGCACGCCCATTGGGATACGCCCAGTCCCCTGCCGACACTGCCAACCCAGTAAATCGTGGGTAACGGCACCGTCGGATTATTGCCCTTCGGGGGCAGCCCTCGACCGATGCTGCTGCCATCCGCAACGCAAAGAAAGCCCATGCCACCGCTTCCGCATTAAAAAAGAGAGGATCTATTTTGCAAAACCATCCAGACGCAAAGCCCCATCAACATTCTGCGTGTTTATCGCACCGCCCATCCACGGAGGGCAGCGTTATGCTCACGCGACGCAGTATGATCGCATCCATCGGCGCGGCATCCGCGACTGTGTTGGCAAGGGGCGATGTAACCCATGCTTCAGCGGAGCGGTCGTCACTTATTCCCGTCGCATTAACCTGCGAACATCTAAGCAACCCGCTGGGTATTGATCGCCAGTTTCCCCGTCTGGCTTGGAAACTTGACACCACGGCCACGGAGGTTCGCGGGCAGTCGCAAACTGGCTGGCAAATTATTGTTGCATCTGAATTGGCACTGCTGACACCGAACCACTGTGATATTTGGAATTCTGGCCGGATCATGTCCTCCAACTCCGTCGACATTCCTTTCGCCGGTAAACCGTTGTCTTCACACCAACGCTGCTACTGGCGTGTGCGGGTGTGGGATCAAAACGGTGCAGTTTCGCTTTGGAGCAAATCCGCCGTCTGGACTATGGGCGTTATGGATCCCAAGCACTGGGTGGCCCAGTGGGTTGGAACCGAACCGATCGGCGAGAACTGGAAAGACTATACGCTGCAAATTGATTTTAAAATTCAAGCCCATGCTGCCGGAATATTTTTCCGATCACAACCTAATGGTGATGGCTATATGTGGCAGATTAACACCTACGGCTCCGTTCCGGTGCTCAAGGAACATGTCCGTGAAAATGGCGGATATCGCGTGCTTAAGCAAGTAGCGCTGGGCAATATTCTTACGAATGCGGAAATGGCCCATTGGCACACGCTGAAAATTGTGTTACAAGGCCACCGGATAAAAACTTATATCAATAATCATCGGGTCGATATCACGGACGACCGAACATTTTCCCTGGGTACGATCGGCTTGCGCGAAGCCAATGGAGAAACTTCGGAATTCAGAGATTTGCGCGTTACCGGTCCGGATCAACAGGTGTTAATGAATGCACCATTGAACAACCATCACGCCAATCCATTTTTAACTGGCCAGACGGAGCCGACCGGAATGATATTGACGGATGGCAAAGCGTTTCCCGGCGGCATACTGCGAACGCCCATGTTGCGTCGGAAAATAAAGCTCAAAGCCGGAATCAAACGGGCCTGGATTTACGCATCAGCTTTGGGTATTTATGAATTATCTCTCAATGGCCACGCGGTAAGCCGGCAACTGTTCGCACCCGGTGATACCAATTATTACAATCGCATTGACTATCAAATGTATGATGTCACGCATCTGCTGGTGCCCGGAGCTAACGTACTAGGGGCCATGCTGGCCCCCGGCTGGTATTGCGGGCATGTGGGCTGGTTTGGCAAAAATCTTTTTGGCAATGTACCAGCTCTCTTGGCGCAATTGCATGTTCAATATCATGATGCAACCTCGGAAATAATTGGCACTGATTCGACTTGGACCGCCTCCGGAGGACCGGTGGTTTATGCGGATAATCTCAACGGTGAAACGTATGATGCCCGCTTGGAACAGCCCGGGTGGAACACTCCAGAATTCAATCCCGCATTACCATGGCGGAAGGTCTCCGCAGTGCCGGGCGGGCAGGAATATACCCGACGATTGGCGGCGCAAATGGAACAGCCGGTTCGTGCCATTGAAGAATTTCCCTGCCGCGCTATCACCGAACCCAGGCCGGGGGTGTTGATCTGTGATCTGGGACAACTGATTACCGGTGTGTGCCGATTGAAAGTCCATGGCCCGGCCGGTGCCACTGTTACGCTGCGGTATGGTGAATGGCTGAAACCCGACGGCACCCTTTTTACAGAAAATTTAAGAGCAGCTAAGGCCACGGATCATTTCACACTTAAGGGCGGCGGGCTGGAAGTATTCCAACCCCGGTTTACTTTTCATGGGTTCCGGTATATTGAAATCACCGGTTATCCCGGAAAATTGTCACCGTCCGACGTTACCGGGATACTGACGGTTACCGATGTGGCCATAACCGGAAAATTTCAGACCAATCAGCCACTGGTTAATAAAATCCAGTCCTGTATTTTCTGGACCGGGCGGGATACCGAGTTTTCCATTCCCATTGCGGTGCCGGATCGCAATGAACGCTTAGGCTGGTCGGGCGACATCAATTTTTTTTCTCCCACCGCCGTATTTAACTTTGACCTGCAAGCCTTTTACGCCAATTGGCTCGGTGATCTGGATCGTGATCAATCCGCCAACGGCATTTTTGGAAATGTGGCACCGTTATGGATGCCGCATGGCGGAGGATATGGCGGCGGTTGGGGAGATGTGGGAATTTGTCTGCCGTATTTGCTCTATGAGTTCTATGCCGATCATGACATTGTACGCCGCTGCTGGCCCTGCATGGTCAAAAACATTGCGGTGATGAAAACGCTAAGCAAAGCCTGGATTCTTCCCGGAAGTTTTGCCCCGGCTGCGGATTGGCTTAGGAACGGGCCCGAAATAACTTCCCGATTTAAGGGGAGCCAGGGATGGCCCGGTAGTTCCATTGGGGCAGGAATGAATCGAAACGGATTTTCATATCGCGTTTGAATTCCTTGGTGCATTGGCG
>JAJZNX010000098.1 GCA_021852275.1 Planctomycetota bacterium
CTCGACACCGTTGAGCTGGTCATGGAATTCGAGGACGAATTCGAAATGTCCATTCCGGATGAAGAAGCCGAGAAAATTCAGACTGTTGGCCAGGCCATCGACTATATCAAGACGATTGCCGCCAAGCTGCAAAAGCCGCAGCAGTGATGCCGGCCGGCCAGAATTTTTGTGAGCCTTCCGGAAACCTGTACGACCGGAAGCAGGCCGCAGCGTTGGAGTAGCCCCTTTACATGTCAAAACGAAGAGTTGTCATAACCGGTCTGGGCGTGGTAACACCCTTGGGTGACGATTTGGATCTATTCTGGAACCGTCTGAACGCGGGCCAATGTGGTATCCAACGCTTGACCCGATTTGATGTCAGCGGGTACTCTTCCCAGATCGGTGGGGAAATAACGGCGGCCAATTTTAACCCGGAAAAATCTCTTTCCGCCAAGGAAATAAAACGGCTGGACCGCTTCAGTGTCTATGGCATGGTGGCGGGTATTCACGCCGTCCGGGATTCGGGCCTGGACTTTTCGCGGGAAAATACGGATCGCTGCGGGGTGATTGTAGGCTCAGGCATCGGCGGCATTGAAGAGATGGAAATTCAATACGATAAGATGCTGGCTCGTGGCGTCGACCGTGTATCACCTTTTACTGTTCCCCGGCTGATGGTCAATGCGGCAGCCGGAAACCTATCCATTCAATGGGGACTACGAGGTCCGGTGTCGGCCACGGCTACGGCGTGCGCCACCTCCGGCAATGCGATTACAGATGCGTTTCGCACTATTCAGTACGGTGAGGCGGACGTGATGCTTTCCGGCGGAGCCGAGGCCGCGATGACCAAGCTGGGCTTGGCGGCCTTTTGCGCTCTGCGGGCGCTTTCCACATGGAATGACCGCCCACAGCAGGCCAGCCGCCCCTTTGAAAAGAATCGCAATGGCTTTGTGATGTCGGAAGGGGCGGGCGTTGTGGTACTGGAAGAATATGAACATGCCAGAACCCGCGGAGCTAGAATTTATGCCGAACTGGTCGGGTGTGGGGCCACCGGCGACGGATGTCACATCACGGCCCCCGACGAAACCGGTGCCGGTGCCGCCAAGGCCATGATAAAAGCCCTGAGCGAAGGCAACGCTCAACCGGATCAGGTGGGCTACATCAACGCCCACGGCACCTCTACAATTCTTGGGGATCTAGCGGAAACGCGTGCGGTTAAAACTGTTTTTGGCCGCCATGCCGCAAAAATCCCCATCAGTTCAACCAAGGGTGCGTTAGGCCACAGCCTCGGAGCATCCGGGGCTATTGAACTGGCCATCACCTGTCTGGCCATGGACCGGCATGTGCTGCCCCCCACCATTAACTACGATGAACCTGACGAACTTTGTGATCTGGACTATATTCCGAATCAGGCCCGGGAAGCCCAAATAAAACATGCCATGAGCAACAGCTTCGGCTTTGGCGGCCATAACACCAGCATTTTGATTGCCAAAATTTGAAACCGCCTCTCACCGTGTCACCGGTCATTCAATGCGGTGCCGGAGGTGGTTTGGTAGCGCAGCGGCCGCAGGTACTCATACCCAGCAAGGTATACGCGGGACAGGTGCCCAAAATGCCCGTCAGCAGCGGTATCAGGCCCAGTAGCCCCCATAGCGACTTGGGGCCGACAAAGATCAAGCTTAAAATTACCAAGCCGACGATCACGCGTATGACCCGATCTAACACCCCTTCGTTGTTCTTGAAAAACGCAGCCATATTGAACTCCTTGGTTAAAACCCTGTTTTATTATAGGCGCTGGTTCAGCGGCCGGCTCCGCGGCGTTGGATGAACCTTCTCCGGCACGGTAAACTGATGCCGTTAAAAAGGATGCCGCCCGACCCATGTTGAACTCCTCAGAGATCTTTCTTCTAGCGGTGCTGGTACCTCTGGCCGGGGCCTTCATTCTGGCAGTGTTTCAGCGCCAGCTCAAAGCACCCTGTCCCTATCTGGCAACCGGCTTTCTACTGCTAAGCTTGGCCACGACGATCCTGGGCCTGGTGGAACATATCAACCATGCCATGATCAATGTAGCCCCGTCTTCGGTTAGCCCCATACTGTCCTGGATGGAGCTGGTCTCGCCGGCTTCCACTTTATCGACCACGATAGTCGTTGATCACGCCAGTCGGATCGGCGATCCGCTGAGCACGCTGATGCTCATGATCATTTTGGTGCTCGCGGTGCCGGGCCAGATATTTCTTATGATGTATCTGAAACGCAGTGATGAACCACCCTATTTTTATGCCCTGATCTGTCTGTTTGTTTTTGCGGCAATGGCGGCGTGCTTGGCGGGCACCTTGCTGGCCCTGATGGCACTGGCCTATGTCGCGGCGATTGTCGGATCCGTTGTACTGGCGGGCTTGACGCGATCCGGCCATCAAAGCACCGCGTGGCCATCGCTGGCAATGATGTCCGCAGGCATGGCCTGTTTTTTGATGGCGGTGGCTGTATTTATCTCGCGTACCGGCGTGGCCGGCGACGAACTGTTTGGCCGTGCGGGTTTATCTTCCATTGGGCCGCACTTGCAGACCGCGCTAGGAGTTCAATCTTACCTTGAGATCCTGCATTTCCGTGGCGGACCCTTTGCCGCAGGCCTTAATTTTTTAACCTGGTGCGGTGTGGGCTTCGCGCTTTTCAGCATGGCCTTGGCCGGCCAGTTTCCGTTTCAGGCCTGCCCGCTGGAGACGCTGGAGGCCCCGGCGCCGCTCAATGGTCTTTTGACTGGTGCCATCCTTCCCCTGCTGGGTATTTATGTTGTGGGGAGGTTATACCCGCTTCTCACCCTCGACGCCCGTTTAATCGTGGCCATTGCGGGATGTACCACCTTGAGCACGGCCCTTTTGGCCGCCTGGGCTCAAACCGATATTAAACGGATGACGTGGTGGATCGTCAGTGCGCAGTATGGCTGGTGCTTCGTGCTTTTTGGTGCTGGAGCCTGGGTGCAGGCTATGGAACATGCCATTCTCTGGGCGACCTTGGCACTGGGATTATTTTTAGTCGGCGGCATGGTGCTGGCGTGTAATGGCGGACGAGGCGATGTGCGAACACTGGGGGGCTTATGGAAAAAACTTCCCGTTACCGCCGGAGCGGCCTTGATTTTCGTGGTCATCGGTTCGCAGGTGATGAATGTGATGATATCCGGTGAATTGCCGCAGGCGCTGCTCTGGCTGCACCACTATGGCCGTGGACTGGAAGGCTTTGGTCGCCTATTGTATTGGGTGCCGCTGGTGGCGGTGGGCTTCAACAGTTTGGTGTTGTGGAGGTGGTGGTGGTTGGTCTTTGGCGGTACCAGCCGGGATGCGGCCCATCCACTGGCAGTCAGCCGGGAATCGGCAGTACTCACATTGCCATTGGTTTTACTGATGGTATTGGCCGTGGGTATCCATGAACCCTTTTTCGGCGTTAACGCCCTGTTGGCCCATGCGGCTCCCGGCCTTCTGTCGCAATTGGCACATACTTCCAGCCTTGCCACTGCCGGAAAGATCCCCTGGCAATTATGGCTGCCCCTAGCCGGTACCATCGCCGCTTTGGTGCTGTACTTTCGCGGCTTGGCCATGGCGGACCGGCTGCGACGCCTTCCAGGCATCAACCTGTTGTATATCTGGTTCCACGGCGAATTTTTCATAAAGGAAGTATCGCTGGTGATTCCGGGACTGTTGCTGAAAGGATTGGCGATGGCGGTGAAATTTATGGATCGGACTGTCTTGGAATTACTTTTGATTTTCGCCGCGCTGTTTTCACGTGTGGCGGGCATGATGGTGAGCTTGGTGGAAGAGGCCTGGTCCGCGGGAATCTGGGATCGCATCACGGCCCTGCCAACGCCCCGACCAATGACGCGTTTCTTGAATTCCGGTCGTGTGCGTGGCGGACTGGTCTTACTGATCAGCGCCGGTCTGGTGGCGGCGGCCATCTTAATTTCGATGGCACTGGCTTGATCCGGCGCGGTATCATCGGCGATGATTCCAGCCGTGAGAGCCGACGCGGGACATCCACGCAGCGGCGAGTATCATGATATGGGAAATGTCGAAGGCGTTGAATATAACCATCTGATTTGGAGTTCGCTTTGTCCATTTACGCTTCCAGTTCCATTCTCACCTGCCTTATTGCTTTGCCATTGATCGGATCCCTACCCTTGGCGTTACTACCGAGTTCGCGCATCGGGTTAATTCGCACGGCTGCGCTGATGCTGCTGACGGGGATGTTGGCGACCGGAATTGCCGCCGCGTATTTGTTCAACTGGTTCGCAGCCGACATCCACCACCGGGCCATGCAGTTGCAGCAGCAGGTGGGATTACTGCCCTCCATTGGCATGTATTACCATGTCGGGGTGGACAACCTATCCATGCCGCTGGTACTCCTGGTGCTGGCCTTGGCAGTAATAGCGGGGCTGGCGGGCCTGGAAATTCAACAGGAGGCCAAACGCTTCTATATTTTGCTTATGTTTCTGGCGGCAGCGGCCATCGTGGCCTTGATTTCCCTGGATTTAATGCTCTTTGCCGTATTTGTGCAATTGGGTGTCATTCCCAGCTATTTTCTCATTGCGTTATGGGGCAAGCAGCGCAGCCAAACCGCAGCCATGAAATTCGCACTGTTCCAGAGCCTGGGATCGGCTCTGATTTTTGTAGGGGTGATGGTCCTGTTTGTGGCCACGCGGAAGGCGGGCATTGAGCACGGTTGTCTTGATCTGCCGCTGCTTTTACACAACGCAAAATTTATGTCTCTTTTCAGGCCGGGAGATGCTGGGGCGGACTGGGGCGAATTGATTTTCTTTTTAATTTTTGCGGGTCTGGCCACGCGACTGCCCACTCTGCCACTGCATCTGTGGATTCCCGACACCCTGGCCGAAGGCACCGCAAGCGTGACCATGCTGTTGATTCCGGCCAACGCCATCATCGGCACTTATGGAATATTGCGAATTTTATTGGGACTCTTGCCCTACCAATTTCTGGTGAACCATCTTCTGCTGGCACTTTTGGGTGTGGCCGGAATCATTTACGGCGGACTCTGCGCGTTAGCCCAGACCGATCTTAAAAGATTACTGGGCTACTGGGCAATTTCGCAGG
>JAJZNX010000213.1 GCA_021852275.1 Planctomycetota bacterium
TGATTCTGGAACGGGTGGAACTGGGGCACCGCATTGACAATAAACCATCGCAACTCTCGGGCGGTCAGCAGCAGCGCGTGGCCATTGCCCGGGCATTTGCCAACGATCCGGCGATTATTTTGGCCGATGAGCCGACAGGAAATCTGGATTTAAATACGGGTAAGGCCATTATTGCGCTGCTCAAGGAAATGAACCAGGAACGCGGGGTAACGGTGATCAGCGCAACACATGACCTGAAAATGCTGGACATTTCGGATCGCATTTTCTGGATTCGCGACGGCGAAGTTGAAAAAATCCAGCGCCGCGACGAGGTGACCATTGATGCTGGCGAGATGCACTGAAAATTTGACTTGACGTATGACGTGTTTCGGGTTCTTATTACAGACCATGGAAGTGTGGGGGAGGGGAGCGGCCGGGCTAACCTGCCCGAAGAGGCGTTGGCCGCTGGGTGCGGTCGGCGGTGGGTGCTTCCGCTGGCGCGGGAAAGCTGGGTTGGCGGTCCAACCGGAGATCATGGGAATGTCAATGGTGCCGTTGGTTAACGCGGTCAGCGGCGTCGGAATTGGTCGGTAACGGCCAGGAGTTGGTATGGCTGGTTCTCGAACGGCATGGGGCATTGATATCGGCACAACGTCGCTCAAGGCGCTTAAGCTTCAGTTGCAAGGCGGCAAGCTGGAGGTTTTGGCGGTGGAAGTGATTGACCATGAGCGTTTTCTAACGGAACCGGATGTGGACCGTCGCGAGGTGGTGGGGCAATCATTGCGGAAATTTCTGGATCGCAATCCGATCCGTGGCGAGCAGGTATTTGTGAGTGCGCCAGGAGCGACGAGCTTTGCGCGGTTTGTCAAATTGCCGCCGGTAGAGCCGCGCAAAATTCCGGAAATTGTGCGATTCGAGGCGATTCAACAAATCCCGTTTCCGCTGGATCAGGTCAACTGGGATTATCATAGTTTTCAGAATGCGGATTCTCCGGACGTTGAGATCGGAATCTTTGCAATTAAAAAAGACATCGTGGCACAATTGCTGGCGGATTTTCGCACCGCGGGGGTGACCGTGCATGGGGTGCAAATAGCTCCCCTGGCCATATACAATGCCATGGCTTATGAACAGACAGTGAACGATAAGGGGACGATTGTTCTGGATATTGGTGCTGACCACTCGGATCTTATCATGATGGATCAGGGCCGATTGTGGCTGCGCACCATCAACCTGGGCGGGAACAGCTTCACCGAGGCCCTGTCCAAGAGCTTCAAGCAGCAATTTCGCCGGGCGGAGCAGCTCAAAAAGACCGCGGCCACCAGCAAATACGCCCGGCAGATATTTCAGGCGATGCGCCCGACTTTTGCGGATCTGGTGCCGGAGATTCAGCGGTCCATCGGCTTTTACAACAGTGGACACCGGGATAACAAAATTGAACAGATTGTGGGGACGGGCAATTCGTTTCAACTTTCCAATCTGCAAAAATACCTGCAGCAGTATCTGGGCATGGATGTGCGGCGCCTGGACAGTTTTACCAAGGTGACCGGCGAGGCCAGGCTGCTGGCCAGCATGGGCGAGCATATCCTGGGTTTGCCGGTGGCGTATGGACTGGCTTTGCAGGGACTGGATCTGGCCACGGTCGAAAGCAATTTGCTGCCGGTAGAGATCGCCCGCAAGATGCTCTGGACGCAAAAGCGTCCGTGGTTTATCGCGACCGCGGCTTTGGTGGCGATGTCGGGGATGGTGGCCTACGGCCGGTATTATCTGGACAAAAACGCATATCAAACGAGTGTGCACAATCCGGAACTCACGCAAAATCAGCTTTTTATCCATCAGGTTTCGCAGTGGCAGGCTGAATATAACGATGTCAGCAATACGTATCTGAAAAATCTTGGGCAGGTGCAGCGTTACCTGGCCATGGGAACTGATCGTCAGGTCTGGCCGAAAATCATTTCTACCCTGTATAAATCGTTGCCCCAGGCCGGTCCCGTGCCGCAAGGGACTGGTTCTGACTGGAAGATATTGATTCAGTCGATCTCATCGAAATATGTACCCAATATGACGGTACGGACTGCCGGATCGGTGCCGCAGAGCCGGCGTGGTTTTGTGCTGACAATTCACGGCTATACGCCCTATCAGCAGGCGCCGTTGATTCTGGAGCATTTTATGGCGGCACTCCAGCACAATGCTCCGGCGTTGGTGCCGGGTTCAACCACCCGCCCGACGGCAAAAAATGAGGTAAGATCTGCGCCACTTCCGTTTTTCATCGTCGTGGAGCCCAACGTGCTGCAGATTTCCAGAATTGGCCGGCGGGCGGTTCAAGGGGAGGCTGTCGGTTTCCATCCGTGGGGATCCAACCTTGGTCCTTTCACCAGGGAATTTCTATCCGATTTCGTGCGCAAGCCGGTTAAGTCCCAGACCACGGCACCTGCGAATTCCGGGTCGATCAACGGCAATCCGCCAGGTTTTTTTCCACAATTTAATTCAGGTGGAAACTTTTCGCCGAACAATGGCGGGTATCCAGGTGCGCCGTATGGTGGACAAAGTCAGCAGAAGCTGGGCATTATTAACCCCGATAACGGCAAGTCTCTGACCGGTGCGACGGCTTTCGAGATGACGGTATTGGTTTACCTGCGAAGTACCGGCTCGGCCAGACCAGCCGCGACAGGCTATGGCGAATAGCCATGAAAGCGAGGCGGGTGTTTGCTGCATGTGGATGGATCGTAGTGGTGGAGTCGCATGCAATGGAAATGTCGGGTAATATATTAAGGTGGCCAATGACCGCCGCGCTTGCTGCGGAAAATGTCTAAAGGACGTGCATGAATTTCATCAAAAACAATCTGCTGATGATCATTCTGTCCCTGGTGGTGGTGGTGGTTCTGGTATTGCTGGAATATCCGCTGGCAGGATGGTCGTCGCGATTGCGTCGGGAAATGTCCACGAGCTTAAGTACGGTAGGTGTGGCCCGCAGTCTCTCGCAGCAGAGCATCCACATTCCTGGTCAACCATCATCCGTCGGCCCGATCATCCCGGAAATCATCAACCGCAAGCAGCAAGTTCAAAAGTTAATGCAGGATCAGGCCCGGGAAATTAAGGCTTATGCCGTGGACATCAACAGCCGCGGTCGAGTCGTATTTCCATACGGTCCAAAGGGGCCGGTGATTCCGCTTCTGGCGGGAGTTCGTGAGCCGTATCTATTGCCCCGATCGAATCATAACCTGGTACGGTTGGCTAATTTCAAACGTGATTATCAACGTCTGTTTGATTCCGCGCGGCGCAATCCTCGTGGATGGCTGGCGCAACTTCATGCAGCGATGCCGCCGTCGGAAGGGCAGATAAAACGGATGATCCGACGGCGTTTGTCGCAGATTCATTTTGGATTGGTGCATCGGCATAGCGGCAAGCTGGCGGCAGAGGAATCGCGCATTGCCCGGCAACTCACGCGGCAGGCGATTTTTCAGGCTGCGGCGCGCTGTCGGATTTATGCAGGCCGCTTTTGTTTTCAGGAACGCAATTTTGTGCAAAGCACCAATGCGGTGCCTTCGTCGCTGGATATTTATAATGCGTTTGTGGATTCCTGGTTGCAAAGCGATGTGGTCCATGCCATTGTGCTGACCAACCACGGAAGTCGGGATGTGGCAGAATCCGCGATCAAGCAGTTGTTCTACATTCGCGTGGGAGCGAATGTGAAGCCGGGCCGTGGCACATTAACTGCCGCGTCGCATTTGGGGCCGGTGATGACTCCCAGGGGTGGGCTGTTTTTGAGTGCCGGGGCGGCTACCAGCGTGCAAAACGTGCAGCCAGGGTATAACTCTTATCAGCCGGGCGGTCTAATGCCTCCCTACAACGGCGGGGGGCCCAACGGACAGATGGGAAATCAGAACGGATATCCCGGTCCGCTTCCCAGCGCATACCCTGCTCCATCTTCGCCGGCGGCGGCTGGCGGGAATTACGGGGTGGACATGACCGGTCATGTAGGCAGTCGTGATTACCAGGTAACACACGTTGTGGTGGGCGTGATCATCGCGCCTTCCAAAATCAACGCTTTCATCAACAATATGTACCGCCAGAACAATGGCTATACGCTGTTGAATGTGCAGATTCGCACAGTGGATCCCATTGATGCAATTACCCACGGCTACATATATGGCGCTGTTCCGGCAGTGCAGGCGGACTTTCTGTTTGAAGACATCATGTTCAATCAATGGAATGGCCGGGTGATGCCGGCTGCTTATCGTCAGAGATTCGGAATTGTCCTGCAGCAGGCCGGACAGGGGCATCCATTTGCCGGCAATGGAGTAGCGCCATGAAGATGAAAAATATAAACCCCCTGGAGCGGCACATCGAAAAAATAGTGGCTGCAGTGGTGGTCCTCTTGGTGGCGTGGCTGTGCTACCGGACCATACTTCAGGATCCCAATGCTGTTGTCTTGCCGGGAAGTATGGAGGGCCGCGTATCTCCAGGGCGTGTGGGTGAAAAAATAAATAAGGCCGTGAATGCCCTGAGAGTATCGGTAAAAAATGCCGAGCAATCGGCCAATGTTCAGCGTGGTGTGATACCAGATTATAAACAAATGTACAAGTTTTTACAGGTGCATCCATTGGCCTTGTCGCTGACGCAATTGCCGGCCATTGCCTTCGGCCCGATAAATCAACCCTTGCAAACCACGATCAATCCCGTGGCCAAAAACTGGGTTTTTCACGTACCGAGTGTGCCTCGTCTGACGGATCTCAAGGCTGTACAGGGCCGTGGCGTGGCTACCGATACTCCTGTACCTGAAGACATTCACTGGGTGGAGTTGAAAGCCGACTTTTCGGTGGCCCGTTGGCACAAGAGTCTGGCCGGTGGCAGTCATCTCAAGGCGGATGAATCGGGTCTGCCGCGGTCCTATCGGCGCACGACATTTTATCGAGTTCAAGTGCGGCGGCAGCAACGCCTGCCGGGTGGCCATTGGGGGCCATGGGTGTTGGTGAAAGGGACGTACCTTCAGCCATTGCCACAGGTCAATTTGTCCGGTGCGACACCCGCCCAGGTTGCCGCGGCATTGGGGCTGCTGGATCAGGCGCAGGGGCAGATCATCACCCCGGCATTTCACACGCTTGAAGCACCGCGGCACCTGATAGCGCCGGCAAATCAGCCGCAGCCACCTGTGGCTCCGCCGCAAGGCCCTGGTGGAATGCCACCCTTTAGGCCTGGTTTCCTGCCTCCGCCGGGAGCCTTTAATAACGGTCCGGCGGGTGCGGGTGGTGCCGGGGCCGCTATGGCCCGTATGCTGCGAAGGCAGCGATTGCAGCAATTGCAACTGCAGCAACAGATGCAACAGCAGCAAATGCAGCAAATGCAGCAGCAACAGATGCAACAGAATAATGGATTGCTGCAGGTGCCTTCACAGGGGGTGGGTGTTCCAGGCAGTAATATTGCCGAGCTTACCACTATGCCGGTGATTTTTTACGACCAGACGGCCGTTCCTGGCGAGCGGTATCGCTACGAGATGAGAGTGATATTGTATAACCCGGTTTTTGAATTCCCCTATCACCTCACGGACCCAGCCGCCAAATCGCAGCCGTGGTTAGTCAGCCCGTGGAGTAAACCAACCAAGTCGGTGAAAATCCACCAGTCGGAGTACTTCTTCCTGGTCAGCAGTCAGTTGGGATCGCAGGGGCAAGCGTCTTTCAGAATATTCAAATGGGTTCAAAATGTCTGGACGGTGGCCGATGAGTGGGTGGCTCCAGGTCAAGCTATCGGTAACATTCAACAGGTACCGTTGGTGAATAACGTTACGGGCGCATTGCAAAATCAAAGCGTGGATTTTTCCACCGGGTGTACACTGGTGGATGCCCAGGAAAACGCCGCTGGCAGTTCCTTGACGATAGTGGTGGAGCATCCCAACGGTCGTCTAAGCTTACGAACTTCCGCTTGGGATGCGCTGAATCCGGAACAACGCAGATTGAATGCTCGGGTAACGCAAACCGGGATTGCTCCGACACCAGTGGTGCCTGGGGTGCCCAAGCCTTAGGAATCAAGGTTTGGAGCCGAATGTTTAGGCCTGTTCGGCGGGCCAACAAGATTTCAGTTGCAAGAGTTGCCCAGCCGTTTTACACTATCGCAGGTGTGGATTGGGCAAACGGTTAGTTTAGTCTGGCAGAGAGCAGCTATCGGAGAGAGACCAACAGAATGGGAGCGTCGATAAATAGGCTCCGTACGGATCAAAGGTGCCGACGGAGTATTTAAAAATATCCCAGCGTAGGACGTTGTTAAGACTTCGTAGGACTTTGTGCGGTAAATTAGGAGTAGAGTCTTGAAGAAACAAATTCGATCAAGGGTGCTCGCTTTAGGCGTTGCCGGTGTGTTAGTTGCTGGGGGTGCATTGCCTCTGATTCCCATGGCCGTGGCTCAGACGCAGGGAACAGCGTCCGCGGCAGAAATGCTCACGCGCGGTGCAGCTTTGCTCAAGCAAGCCCAATTTGCCACCGCGAAAAAGGTGTTGCTGTCGATTAATCCCTCGCAGTTGACTCCGGTCGAGCGGACCACGCTGGAAAGTCTGCTGGAAAAAGCGGATGCCGGTCTGGCCGCCTCGGCCAAAGCCGAAAATATTTTCCGTAATGCCCAGATGTCATTTCAGGACGGTCATCTGGCGCATGCGGCCAGTTTGTATCGGTACCTGATCCAAGACTCCAGCGCAGCTCCGGAAATTCGTCGTGATGCCCAGGATAATCTTGCCCTGACCGAGGCTAAGCAGAAGGAAATGGCTCCGGCGATGAATCAATTGCTGCAAAAGGCGATTGCGGCCTACAAAGCCAAAAATTACGATGCGGCGGAAGCCGACCTTTATACCATTCGCAAGAGTGGCGTAGATTTAGGCAGCAATCAAGGTGTGCCCGCTACGTACGAAAATCTTATCGCCCAGCAGCGTGTGGCACAGGTCAACGCTATTGTTGCCGACCAGAAGGCCAAGGCGGCAGCGGCTGCGGAAGCGCAGCTCAAAGCCCGGCAACAGGCGGCGCAAGCCGCCCAGGCTGCCCAAGAATCCAAACTGGCTATGGCCCAAAAACAGGCGGCGGCGAAAGCTGCTCAGTTGGCGGCCCAGCGCAAGGCCAAAGAGGCTGAAGCGGCGGCGGCCGCACACCAATTGGCAATGCAGAAGGCTGCTGCGGCCGCAGCACTCGTCGCCCATGAGCAACAGGTACAGCGGCAATTGGCTGCCGCACAAAATCAGCAGGAAGCACAGCGAGCGGCCGAGCGGGCTGCGGCGGCTTTAGCGGCCCAGAAACATGCCGAGCAGGAAGCTGCCGCGGCTAAACTGGCGGCCCAGCAGAAGGCCCGTGCGGCAGTTGCGGCGAAACTGGCTGCAGAGCAAAAAGCCAAACAGGCTGCGGAAGCGGCCGCCGCCGCGGCAGCCCGTGCAAAGGCGCAGGCCGCCGCCCTGGCGGCCAGGCAGGCCGCCGAGGAAAAGGCCGCACAAGCCGCAGCCCGCGAAAAGGCGGCTCTGGCTCTGGCGGCCAGGCAGAAACTCGCTGCCGAGCAAAAAGCCCAGGAGATGCAAAAAGCTCATCAGGCCGCGGTTCCCATCCACGCCCCGGTAGCACCCCAACCAACGCCCACGGTGAAACCCGCGTTACCTGTGGAGCCGCTGGCACAAGTCAACGCCGAAAGAGCTTCACTCTTGGTAGTGGAGGCTGATGATGCAGTCAAGGCCAGTAAATATCATAACGCTATCACGTTGTATACAGCGGCTCTGGCGCTGAACCCGCACAATGTAGCTGCGCGGTTGGGCCGCCGAAATGCCAAAAAGCTTGCGACTGGACAATCCGTAAGCTTGCTTTCTCAGACCATCTACAGCAACGCCATTTTGGCCCAGCGCGCACAGGTCATGTTTAACACTGCTTTGGATCAATCCAATGCGCAATTGAGAAGCGGGCATTACAACCTGGCACTCAACAGTGCGGATAATGCCGAGGCTGCTGCGAATAGTTCCCGCCATTTGCTATCGCCACGCATGTATCACCTGATGATGGCGCGGGCCAGGCAGCAAATTGCCCTGGTACAGCAACAACAGGCAATGGCTCAAGCCGCGATTGCTAAAATTCAGGCGGCAAAAATTCAGGAATCTCAGGTCCAGCTTGAGGCCCGTGTGGCTGCGGAGCGGCGCATCCGCGTCAATGAATTGATGCAGACCGCCAATAATTATTACAAGCAGCAGCAATACCAGCACGCTTTGGATACCCTGGACCAGATCGTGGCGATTGATCCGCACGATTACACCGCCCGCTTCATGCGCCGGATGGTACAGGACCAGATTCAATACACCAACTACAACCATTACGCCAACCATCGTTCCCATAGCATTCAGGAAAACGATGTGGCCAATGAAGAAGAGACGATTCCCTATCAACGGCTGCTTATTTATCCGCGCGATTGGCCGGAATTATCCCGCATGCGCGAAGCCGAAATGACCTCCTCGGAATCGCCCATGGATCGCAAGGTGGACAAGCGGCTAAGCGAAAATGATCCGAAGATCTCCGCATCCCAGATACCGTTTGAAAATGTCATTGACCTGCTGCGCAATCAGACGGGCCTGAACATAGTGGTGAACTGGAGCGCTTTGGCGGCTGCTGGCGTTGAAAAAACTTCGCCCGTAAGTTTAACCCTGCGCGATGTGCCTTTTAAGAAAGTGCTCCAGATTGTGCTTCAACAGGTGCAGGGCGGTGGTTCAACCCAACTCGGCTACAGTATAGACCAGGGGGTCATTACCATCAGCACCAACGACCAGTTGGCCCAGCAGAAAGTAGTCCGGGTGTATGACATTCAGGACTTGCTGGTAAAAGCGCCCAATTTCAGTAATTTTCCGCAGTTTAATCTGCAATCTGCCACGCAAAATACCAGCACCAGCGTTAGCAGCGGCAGTGCCGGCGCGGCCAATAACCAGGGCAACCTGTTCGGCGGCGGAGCTGGCGGGGCGGGCAGTGCCCAGTCGACCACCACCAGCAAAAAGGCGATGGTGCGGGAAATCACCAAGCTCATTGAAAACACGGTGGATCGCAACACTTGGGTAGATAACGGTGGAAGTGTTGGTACCATTCGTGAGATCAGCGGCCAGTTGGTGGTAAGTCAGACTCCGGCCGCACAACAGAAGATTACCAGTTTGCTTCAGCAATTGCGCGAATCGCGGGCTATTCAAATTTCCATTGAAGCGCGGTTCCTGCTGGTGGGTACCAATTTCCTCAATGATTTCGCATTTGGCTGGAATCTCACGTTCCCGCAAGGATTCTTTGGCCCGGATGTCGCACCGCTTACCATCGACAACAATACCGCATCGATTGCCGCACCTCGATCCACCGGTATTGTCGGTTCGCTGGGTGGTAATGGTGCCGGCACGGGTACGGCCAGCCCAACCAATGCTCTGGATGTCTCTGGCGGAATACTTTCCAATTATCAGTTGAATTTGTTCATGCAGGCCACCCAGGAAGATGTGCACACCACCACGGTAACCGCGCCGCGCATCACGCTGTTTAACGGCCAGCAGGCCTACATTACCGTGGCCCAGCAGCAGAACTTTGTTTCCAGCTTCACACAGACCGTGGGCGGCGGTGGTATCAATGGCGTCGGTGGCGTAGGTACGAATTTGAATATTTCTACCCTCACCACCGGTGTGGTGCTGGCGGTGCAGGCCACTGTTTCGGCTGATCATCGCTATGTGGTGATGACGCTTCAGCCCTCGCTTTCCACCCTGAACGGCTTGCAGACCTTTAATATCAACGGGCAAAGTACCGAAGCGGCCACGACCTCGGGCATCCCGCTGGCCGGTGGCTTTGTACAGTTGCCGAATATCTCGCTGACTGAACTGGCGACAACCGTGAGTGTACCCGACGGTGGCACGCTGCTGATCGGTGGACAGCGACTGGTGGGCGAAGTTGAAGTGGAATCGGGCGTACCCATTCTCTCCAAGATTCCGATTATCAACCGGCTCTTTACCAATCGCAGCTTTGTCCGCGACACCAAAGTGTTGCTGATTCTGGTGCGGCCGCACATTATCATTCAGAAGGAAGCGGAAAAGGCACAGTTCGGCCAAAATTACTGACCGGCCCGTGAATTGTTTAATGCCCCAACATCCGCCAGATCGGCTCCAGCAGTGCAGTCACGGCCGGGCTGAAGGGCTTGATCAGGAGAATTTCCGGCAGCATTCCAAGAATGATCGCCCCGGCAACCAGCAGCAACAATACGAGTCGCTCCGCCAACAGCAGTGGCGAAAAGTGGTGGAATTCCGGTTTGGGGCTTCCCAGGTAGATCCGTTCAAATGTCCACAGGATATATGCTGGCGTCAAGACCATGCCGACAGCGGCTAGAACTCCCATCATGACGGGCAGCGACCAGATCGTGGCCGCAGTCGGTCCAGCCAGCATGCCATGCGCTCCTATGGAACCCAGAATGATCATCATGGGTCCGACAAATAAACATAGTCCCGGCATACCCAATGCTGTCGCCATACCCAGCGCAGATGCTCCAAAAAATCCCGGCATCTGCCGGGCCAGACCGCCCAACCGGTTCAGATCGCAGTGATGGGCTCGATGTTCAATAATTTGGGCAATCCAGAGCGTAAGGCCCGTCGCCACCGCAAGTCCCATGATCTGCACCATCGCCCCTTCCAGTGTCATCTTGTTAAGCATGGCTACGCCTAATAGCACGTAGCCTGCCTGCGAAATCACCCAGTAACCCAGTAATCGTTTAAGGTCTGTCTGGGCTAACGCGCATAATCCACCGTAAATAATTCCGACCACACCAAGGATGGCCAGCGGAAGATGATTCACCAGAAAGTCGTATGGCAATAAACCCAGTAAGATTCTCAACATTCCATAAGTACCGATGATGGCATTCACTGGAATTAACAGCATCGTCATACTGGTGACGCCTTCGGCCAAAGTGTCGGGAATCCACAGATGGAGGGGAAGAGTGGGTAGCCGCGTTGCCAGGCCGGCAAAAATTAAAAAGAAAATCAACTCGCCATTGCCGGCACCGACCTGCCCCGGCTTGAAAAAGGTCAAAAATTTTGAGTTGTGTAAAAGCAGCGGTATGTCGAGACAGCCATGTTGAAAACCGATCCGCCGCGTCGCACTTAACATGAGCATCACTCCCACAAAAATCAGGGCTGATCCAAGGCTCTGGAATAACGCGAATTTCATGGCTGCAGTCTGACTGCGCTGCTTACCCCATAACGCAATCAGAAAATAGCAGGGAATCACACCCAATTGCACAAATACGGCAAAGAGCATTAAATCAAGAGAAATCAAGGATCCGATGGCCGCCGCAGCCAGAAAAATGAGCAAAATATAGAACCGTTTGGCTTCCTGTTGAATTTCCAGGCCAGCCAGACCGGCTATCAGTGCCAGAACCAGCACGAGCAACACCAGCGGCATGGATAAATTATCCACTCCCACATGGTAATACATGCCCACGGAGGGTAGAAACGGCATTCGCTGCTGCAATTGCATGGCCGTGTGGTAGGAGCCGGCTGCGGACCAGTTGAACAAATATGCGGCAGCAATTCCGATCGCCAGCATTCCCGCTAACAGCATCAGCGAGGCCGTTCGAATTAACCGGACGCGGGAACCGGGTAATAACGCCAGGGGTAGAGAGCCTACTAACGGCAAGGCAATCAGGCAGGTTAGAATGGAACTGGAAGCGTAAATTGACAAAGCGAACTCCAAATCAGAGGATTAAATCAGCACCTTCGGCATTTTCCATAGAATGCTGCTCGCGGCTCCATACAAACGGGGTGTTGTCTGCCACCGCTTGGATCCTGGTCGAGGATGCCGACCCAGATCAGGCCAGTGCCATCGAAATTATGATGGCCGCTGCCACCATACCGGCACTGATAAGTAATACCAGCCCACCGCGCACTCGACCGGAATTCAAAAACCGCGACATTGGTCCTGGTATGGGAATGGCCGTGAAGCGGTCCCAAATTCCGGCGGACCAAGCCTCTTCCACCAAGCTCACCACCATGCCGGCTGCGCGCATAAATAGCGCGGTAAAAATCAAAAGCAGTTCCAATACCGTCCGATCAAGAAATTTCACCGCCAGTGCCAGGCCTTTCAGCAGTAATCCCGGAATTACCAGGGACACTTCTTTTAAGAAAAATTCACCGCGGAACCAAATATATAACAGGTTGAGGCCGGGTACGCGACGCAGACGATCCGCTATGGCGAGGCCCCGAAAGTACAGCACCCATGCGACCATAGTACCGACTACGGGAAGCCATAATTGCCAAGGTGCGGCTCCAATCATGGAGGGCGTGACAGGCTGTACCACAAGAGTGTTGGGAGCCGCATGAGCCAACAGGGCGTTGATGCCGAAAAACGGTTCGTGGATACCCACCGCCAGCGCCATCAACAAAACCAACGGCAATGTGAGTACCGCCGATTCCCTGCTGACTGCGGGTGCAAGGGCAGCATCCCGGCCACTACCGCCGAAAATCAACCACCACCACCTCCACAACACCAAACTGTTCAGACCCACCGCCGCCAGTGGTACCCAGTATAACAGGCGGCCAAAGCCTTCCAGTCCGCGGCCATAGTGATGCAACCAGATCAACTCGTGTGGCAATTCACCCGGTATTATCACATTCATCATCTGCGAACCGATGACCACAAAAACCAGGGCAGCACCGGCAGTCACGGGAAGCTTCTTCCACAAACCTCCCAAGGTTCGCACATCGCCTCGCCCGCTGGTGCATGCCAGCACCACGCCGCTTGCTGAAAATAATCCCAGTGCCAATGTCGTCCAGAGCATGGCATGCTCCATAGCCTGCACCCAGGCTCCAGAGCCAAACAGTAAAAAGCACCAGCCATACTGCCCACAGATAATCCACCATGTCATATGTTTAATATCCGTTTGAACCCACGCAGACAGCAGGGCCGTGCTCAATGTGGTACATCCTGCGATGGCCATGATCAAACGGGTGTCGAGCGTGAAAAACGGGTATAAGCGTTCAACAATATAAATACCCAGCAGTGGTAGAATGGCACCGGTCAACAGGCCATTGAGCGGGGCGGGGGATTCCAGTGTGTCGAGTGGACAGGCCTGAAACGGAAACTGCCCGGCCAAAGCCAGACCGAAAAGTACGAAGCCCACGCCGGACCAGGTTAAAAAATTAAGGCCCGCAGCAGTTGGTCCGCTGTGAAAATGCAGGATTTGTAGATAAGATTCAACTCCCAGTGCAGCCTGTAAGTGCGGCACAATGGTGGATAAGCCGGCTGGGTTGAACAGTTCTTCGCTGGTCAAGCCCGTCTGCGAGATCAGCAGGCTAACGGCAATTAAAAAACAAGACATACCCGCGGAAATCATGACCAATGATCTCCAGACTGCACCGTTATGACCGGGGCGCGTCAATCCCGCCAATACCACATATCCGACAATCGCAGCAACATAGGCCAATGCCATCAGGGCTAACAAGGTGGTCGCGAGGCAGGTCGCCATTGCGGCAAAAATAAACAGGCAAAGCAGGGCATAAAAATAAGGTGGTTCATCGCTTCGCTTAAGATACATCATCAGAAATATCTGCCCCGGCACAGCGAGTACCAGAATGACCATGAGCATCATGGCAGTCAACGGATCACCGATCATGCCGGCACCAGAAGTGTGTATCGTTGTCGATAACAGGGAGGTGGGCGAAGCCAGTTGTATCCAGGGGAGTGCTGGGAAAACAGAAGTCGAAAGGACATTGGTCATGGCGTGGCTGATATGTTCCACCAAGCCAAAAATAACGGTGGCCAGGCTTAGCAGAATAAAGCCGGTCGCCATATAGGGCGAAGACGCTTTAAGATACCGCTGGAGCAGAGTCAGAATGACGGACCCCGCCAGTGGGATCAGCGTGGCGAGAAGAAATATCTCCGAAGATCTCAACATGGGCCAGGCGGCATCCTTTTTAACGACATCAGTTTACCGTGCTATGGAGAGTTCATCCAATGCCGCTGCACCGGCTGGAGGGGAGCGGCTATAATATAACAGAAGGTCATTCCAGGAGCTTAACTATGACGGCATTTTTCAAAACCAACGCAGGGGTTATAGATCGTATTTTGCGTGTGGTCGTCGGAGTGGCAATTTTAAGCCTTATATTTGTCGGTCCGCAATCGCTGTGGGGACTGTTGGGCCTGGTGCCACTGCTGACTGGAATTCTGGGTATCTGTCCAGCCTATTCCCTGCTGGGTATAAGCACCTGCCCAAGCCGTTCCACCAGGCAACCTCCGGCACCCCATTGAATGGCGTGTGGCATCGTGTAAGATTGGAGGAAAGCTTAAATCTTCGCGATCAAGATGCTGGTGTTGTGGCCGCCAAAGCCGAAGCTGTTGCTCATGGCATAAGTTATTTGGGCTTCTCGGGCATGATTGGGAATATAGTCCAGATCACATTGCTCGTCAGGTTCATCATAGTTAATGGTAGGGGGCAGCAGGTGCCGATCCATGGCCAGGCAGGTAATGGCCAGTTCAATGGCCCCGGAGGCTCCGAGGCTATGGCCTAAAGCTCCTTTGGTGGAACTGATGGGAATCTTTTTCGCGTGGTGCGCGAACACCGTTTTGACCGCATGGGTTTCCGCCAGATCTCCCAGAATTGTAGATGTGCCATGCGCATTGATGTAGCCCACCTTTTCCGGTTGAGTATTGCCTTCGTGCAGGGCTTTTAACATGGCCTTTGCGGCACCAGCGCCGGTCTCATCCGGGGCGGTGATGTGACAGCCATCACCCGTGGCACCGCAACCCACCAGTTCGGCATAGATTTTAGCTCCGCGGGCTTTGGCATGTTCATATTCTTCCAGCACCACAATGCCCGCCCCTTCCGACATCACAAAACCATTTCGATTCTTTTCAAAGGGGCGGCTGGCCTGCTGAGGGCGGTCATTCCAGGTGGAAAGAGCCCGCAAGGCGCAAAAGGCCGCCAGACCCAGTTTGGTCATCGCGGCTTCGGCACCGCCGGAAAGCATGATATCTGCTTCGCCGTACTGAATGGAATGAAACGCATCTGTAATTGCATTGCCGGAGGTGGCACACGCGGTAGCCGTCGCCGACACTGGCCCCTTAAGTCCCCATTGAATGGACAGATTGCCTGCGGCCGCATTGACCATCAGGCGGGGAACGGTAAAAGGAGATACGCGGTCGACGCCGCGAGCCAGCATTTTATCGTACTGGATTTCCATCTCTTCAATGCCACCGATACCGGAGCCTACAATCACCCCGCAGCGATCGGTATTTTCCCGTGCAAAATCCAGCCCCGAATCCCGCACGGCATGAATACCCGCCACCATGCCGTATACGCTGAAGCGATCAAGCCGTTTTATTTCTTTGGCGGAAAGAGATTTTTCCGGGTTAAAATATTCGCTGGTGATTTCCCCACCTATTTGAGAAGAGTACCCACTCACATCAAATCGAGTCAAACGCCGGATACCGCATTGGCCCGCGTTTAAACGCTTCCAAAACATATCCAAATCATCACCCAAGGGTGTTACCACCCCCAGGCCGGTTATGACTACTCTTCGTTTTGACATGTAAAGGGGCTACTCCAACGCTGCGGCCCGCTTCCAGGAGAACATGCTCCCGGAAGATTCAAAAAACTCCGGGAAGCCAGCATCACTGCTGCGGCTTTTGCAGCTTGGCGGCAATCGTCTTGATATAATCAATGGCCTGCCCAACAGTCTGAATTTTCTCGGCTTCTTCATCCGGAATGGACATTTCGAATTCGTCCTCGAATTCCATGACCAGTTCAACCGTGTCGAGGCTGTCGGCATTGAGGTCGTTGACGAAACTGGTATCGCGGGTTATTTCCGCTTTATCCACCCCCATCTGTTCGGCCACAATATCAATTACCTTCTGTTCGATTTCATCAACTTCAGCCATAAATTTAAGGCCTCCAAAAAAAGCCAACCAACCAGTATTCAACTCAGCAGCAACTGAAGCCAGCCCCACACGGTGCGGACATTCACTCGACGCGATAGATTACCCTAATTGGGCATAATTGGCAACGCCACCCCAATGGAACATTCAGCTTCATACATTCTTGCGCAAGTCTCACGACACCATATAAGCCTACCATGTTTGGTGCAACTCGGCAATGGCCCGCCGGCATGTGAGCCGCAAGGCCGCAAGGGTGTGGCCAGAGTTGCCCTGCCAAGCAGTGCCTTATTTATCGCATAGAGCTACATGCTCATGCCACCATCCACCACGAACACCTGCCCGGTGATATATCCCGCATGGGGGCCGGCCAAAAACGCTACCATCGCCGCAATGTCTTCCGGTGTGCCGAAGCGGCGCAGGGGAATAAGGTCCAGTACCTTTTCCTTAATCTGCGGTGGGAGCACCTCAGTCATATCTGTGGTAGTAAAGCCGGGGGCCACGCAATTGGCGGTAATCTGCTTACCCGCCAGCTCGCGGGCGATGGATTTGGTCATGCCGATAAGTCCCGCCTTGGAGGCCGAGTAATTCACCTGTCCGGCGTTACCAATGATGCCGGAAACCGAGGTAATATTGATAATTCGGCCAAACTTGGCGCGAATCATGGCTCTTGCCGCCGCCCGGGCCGCCACAAACGCCGACTTCAGGTTGGTGCGTATGACTTCGTCAAAATCAGCATCATCCATACGCATGAACAGCCCATCGCGGGTGATGCCCGCATTGTTGACCAGAACATCCAGTCGGCCATGCTTTTCAATCACCGCCTCAATCGATCCGGCCAGAGCGGCTGCATCGGCAATATCCACCACCATCGCTTCAACATTGTGTCCCAGGGCCGCTGCTGCTGTCGCTACGACAGAGAGTTTTTCTTCACTGCGTGCCACGGCCACCACATGATGGTCCGCCGCCAGGGCCTGCACAATTGCAGCGCCTATCCCGCGGGATCCACCAGTAACGTAGGCTACAGGTTTCGAATTTGCCATAAAAGTTTCGCCCTTTACTCACCGCAGCCTGCCGAGCGGCCGCCAGTTTAGAGTAACAATCCTTCAACAGTGGAGATATTTTTCACCCGGATCTGCCGATCAATCTTCTTCATCAGCCCGGTGAGCACGCGGCCTGGACCAAGCTCGGTAAAGTCCTGTATACCATCAGCGAGTAACCTGCTCATGCTTTGCGCCCATCTGACCGGCGACACAATTTGTTCCACCAGGAGTCGGCGGATTGAAGCCGCATCGGTGTGGGGGGTGGCCGTGACGTTGCTGATGACGGGGACTTTGGGAGCGACAATAGCGGTGCGATCCAGAATGCTCTCCATTTGCCCGGCCGCTTCCGCCATAAACGGCGAATGAAAAGCCCCAGCTACACTTAATTGCACCGCCCGAAACCCCTTTTCCTGGGATACCTGCGAAGCCTTCTGGCAGGCTTCCACGGAACCCGATAGTACCACTTGTCCTGGAGCGTTGAAATTGGCACAAACAATTACGCCTGCATCGCGGCTCGCGTGAGCAATCGCCTCAGCAGTCGCATCATCGGCACCCACCAGTGCCAACATGGTGCTTGGGCGGGCCAAGGCTGCCGCCTGCATCAGTTGCCCCCGCGCCTGCACCAGTTTTAAGCCATCAGCAAAGCTAAATGCCTCTGCAATATGCAGGGCGGTATATTCGCCCAGCGAAAGTCCCGCCAGCATATCCACACTGATCGGCAGTTTCTTCAGGCTTTCCAGTGTGCGATAAATGGCCACGCTGGTGACATAAATACCCACCTGGGCCTGATCCGTAGCCTGAAGTTTATCTTCCGGGCCGTCAAAACACAGGCTGCTTAGCGAATAGCCAAGCGCGGTATCCGCTTGATCGAATACCTGGCGGGCGGCTGCATGAGCCTGGTAAAAATCCTTGCCCATACCTACGTGCTGGGCACCTTGTCCGGGACATAGTATGGCCGTTTTCATAGCGATTCCGAAATCCAAATGGCTTACAAACGGATGGTGGCCGACGCCCAGGTCAAGCCCGCGCCAAACGCGAGTAAAATAATCCAATCTCCCGATCCGCAGCGACCGGTTCGCATCGCTTCATCCAGCGCGATGGGGATGGATGCGGCGGATGTATTGCCATAGCGATCTATGTTCACCATCACCCGGTCCCGTGGGAACCCCATTTTTTCCGTGGCGCTGTCAATAATGCGTACATTGGATTGATGCGGAATAACCAGCCGCACCTGTTGTGCGGTCAATTGGCAATCCAGCATGGCTTTTTCCAGGCTCACAGTCATCTGATGCACAGCGAATTTATATACTTCACGCCCGTTCATCTTCAAATAATGTTGTCGGGAGGCAATCGTTTCCAGGCTCGCGGGTGTACGCGAACCGCCCGCCGGCACGTGAATAAATTCTCCACCGCTACCATCGGCACCCAGCGAGAAGGCCTGCACTCCCAGGCTCGTATCATCGTGGGCGCTAAGCACTGCCGCGCCCGCTCCGTCACCAAACAAAATACAGGTACCACGATCGGTATAATCCACCAGCCGGGAAAGGGTTTCAGCACCGACCACCAACACATGCTTGCAGGCTCCGGAACCTATAAATTGGCTGCCGACAGACAAAGCGTAGACAAAGCCGGAACACGCCGCTCCAAGATCAAATGCTCCAATATGCCGTTGGATACCGAGCTGATGCTGCAATATACATGCAGTGGAAGGGGTTAGCATATCCGGCGTAAGCGTGGCAACGATGATTAAGTCCAGGTCTTCCGGGGTCAGGTGTGCCGCGTCAAGAGCAGCCCGCGCCGCCTTCAAGGCCATGGAAGAGGTGCTTTCGCTGGTCTCCGCCAGACGCCGCTCCCGAATGCCGGTGCGCTGCACAATCCAGTCGTCGCTGGTATCAACGAGTTTTTCCAGATCGGCATTGCTTAAACACCGCTGGGGCAGATAGCTGCCGGTACCTTTAATGACAGCGCCAAACCGACGCATTTCAATCAACACTCCTGATCGCCGCTTCGAGTCTAAAGACCACCCCACCGGGTACGGATAAAAAGATTACCATAGCCTGAAAAATTATGCCACTATTGAGGAAACCAATCGGGCGCTGATGGAGGCGTTAACATTTTTGCGCCCGATTTCATAGGCCGCTTTAACCGCATTTTGAATGGCCTTGGCCCCGCCGGAGCCATGAACCTTCATAAATATGCTTGAAACGCCCAGCAGTAAGGCTCCGCCGTGTTCTTCATGGTCGTAGCAGGCCAGCAGACGATCCATGGCCGGGCGAATTTGGGTGGCAACTTCCGGCGACATATCCCGCAGTTGCGCATGAACATTGTGAATAAAGGCTGAATTCATGCCTTCCATCACCTTCAACGCCACATTGCCTGTGAAACCATCGGTTACCACCACATCGCATACGCCTGCGAAAATATCGCGGCCTTCGACAAACCCTACGAATCGAATGGATGTATCCGCGGAAAGTAACTGCCGGGCTTCCTTCACCAAAGGTGTGCCCTTCTCTTGCTCTGTGCCTACGTTTAACAGGCCCACACGCGGATGGACCTTGCCGTGAATCGCCTGATAATAAAGAGATGCCAGCACCGCGTATTGGTGCAGATGAGATGGCTTGGGCGATACATTGGCCCCTGCATCGCAGAGCATCACCACACCGTGCGGCGTGGGAACGTTCACAGCAATGCCGGGCCGATCCACACCGGGCAGAGTTTTGAGCATCAATACGCCTGCCGCAACCAGGGCTCCGGTATTGCCGGCAGAAATAATGGCATCCACCTTGCCCGCTGCTGCCAGTTTCACCATTTTTACGATGGAACTGTCCCGTTTTTGTCGCACGGCTTCCACCGGTGCTTCATCCATGCCAATGATCTGGCTGGCAGGCTCAACATGAATACGCACCGAGCCCGTTGCGTTTTCCCCCAGGCGAGAGCGAATAATTTCCTCGTTGCCTACCAGAAAAAGCTCATCGTCCGCTTTCAGAAGAGAAAGCGAATCCAAGGCTCCATCCAGAACCTGCTGCGGAGCTTTATCCCCACCCATGGCATCCACTGCAATGCGCATCGCCATTGATCCCCAGAAACCGTCATACAACTACATGAGAGCGACTCAATTCAGCCAAGGCCTTCTTCTTGCTGGTGCGGTGTGGCCAACATGCCACACCACACAAGAACCGGCTGCCCACGCCGTAGCGCGATGTAACTTGCCAATTAAGCCGTTTTCTCAGGTATTTTCAGCTTGAAACTGCGGTTTAAATAGCCGCAGTGGCTGCACACGCGGTGTGGCAGGCGGGAATGCCCGCAACCCGGACAGCGATGCACGCTGATACCGGTCAACGCATGATGAGCACGCCGCATGCCCTTTCTGGATTTGCTGGTTCTGGCAACAGGTAACATGGTTATTTCCTCAAGGCCGCTTTAGCATCCGCACGCTATGCAATACGACCGTTAACATCGCTCACTGGATATCAAATTGGTGCTCCCGGAGCGGAAGAGAGCCAGCGCAACATGGCGTGAATTATGGGGATAATCGCCCGTCTGTCAAGGATGGAGCCATCCAGCAGCGGACAGAACCAAACCTGTAATGGCCGGCGAGCAGTTTCATTGCCTGCATATATTCCATCCTGTGCTCCGGTAATGTGCTCATCCTTCGTCCATTACCAGGTGCAGACTTTTAAGGCGGCTGCAGAATCAAATGAACGCTTATTGTTTTCTTTGTACCCATACAGGTTTTCCACCGTTACTGATGGCCCAACTATCACAGTATCTGCGGATGTGCGGCTCGGATGGAGCCGTTGGCCACTGGATTGAGGTACACGCTTCCATGTCCCAGCGGAATCACCGGCAAAGCATGAAGGGCCGATTCTAACCACAGTACGCTCATGCGAAAATTGCCATCAATGGCTACCAGATGCAATCTGCTCCAGGCCTCAGCGGAGTTACGGGATTTTGTGGCATCTGTGTCCCATGAACAAATAGTCCGGTTGTGTCTTACATTGGCATGGTGAGGCAGGTCGCATAAGGCGGAGAGCGAATTTTCCAAACTCCAGTGAATGATCGAACCTGGAAGCAGTCGAGCGTCGTCCTCATCGCCACTGCTTTCTACGAGCCGAAAAGAAGCTTGTCCGCCCAACAGCGTATGGGTAAAGGTCAAATCGTGTGGATGTTCAATAAGTTCAAAGCGCAGGCTGCAGCGGGTGGCGGTCTTACCATCGCGGGCGGAGGGTAATCTTTCTGAAAGTCGAACGGCAATGCTGCCGGCAGAGCTGCGTACCCGCGCTAAGCGAAAGCCTGCCTGCAGTTTCGAGCTGCCGGCCACAGGGTTAAAAACGAAATTATGTTCTCCTTTGGCTCTAGCCCAGCCTTGTGCGGCCAAACCGGCGGAAAATGCCAGCAAACCCAGTAGTGAAGATGGAATGGTTTTGATCATATTCATGACTCTCTCCTTCCGCAATGGGGTAATCACCCCCGGTAGCACTCTAGTTCAACCCCTGAACCGCCATAGATACAACACATCCGGATCAGAAACGTTGTGCGTATCTGGAGCCGATGAGTCTGCTCATTTAAATTCTAGGCGTGCAACGCAGAGAAGTCTATGATTTTAGACTGATTTTGGCAAAAAATTAAAGAAATTGCCGGACTGTGGGTACGGTGAGGCAGCTTTCTTGATACTGGCCGATAAAACGCACGTGCGGCAATGTTGGATTTGCCGTTCAACCGGGGTTTTCGGTTTGTGCAAAAATTGCTTCAACAAAATCATCCGGCGAAAACGGGGCGATGTCCTCAGGCTTCTCACCTAAGCCGATGAATTTCACCGGAAGGTCCAGTTGATGGCGAATGGCCACCACAATACCGCCCTTGGCCGTGCCATCCAGTTTAGCCAGGAATATTCCGGTTAACTGAACCGCTTTTTTGAATTCCTCTGCCTGGCGGATGGCATTTTGGCCGGTGGTGGCATCCAATACCAGCAGCACCTCGTGGGGGGCGTATGGAATTTTCTTGTGGATAACGCGGCGAATTTTTTCCAGCTCACGCATCAGGTGATCTTGCGTGTGCAGCCGCCCGGCGGTATCCACAATCAGCACGTCAATTTTGCGGGCTACCGCGGCCTCGCAGGCGTCAAAAGCCACCGCTGCCGGATCCGACCCCATCTGATGCTTCACAATATCCACTCCGATACGCGACGCCCAGATGGTTAACTGTTCCACGGCTGCGGCCCGGAATGTGTCGCATGCGGCTACCATCACAGTTTTATTTTGCGCCTTAAGATATTGACCCAGTTTGGCAATGCTGGTGGTTTTGCCGGCACCGTTGATACCCGTAACCAGAATGACCGTGGGACCGGCCGCGACCAGATGCAAGGCCCGGCTTTCCTGCGGCCAGTAGCTTTTCATTTCCGACTTAAGAAACTCCAGCACCTGTTCACCGGAATCAATCTTTCCCGCATGCCAAGCCTGACGTAAATCTGAAGTAATGCGGTTGGTGGCGGTTACCCCTAAATCCGCTAGAATCAATCGTTTGTGCAGGTCTTGCAGCAATTCTTCATCAAGTTTGCGTCCGCTAAGAATGGATTTGAGCGACCCCAACAAGGCATGGCGTGTGCGGGAAAGCCCACCGCGCAACTTGTCCACGCCTGTGCTGATCGCCTTTTTTAAAAAATCGAAAGCCATGTCGTATCAGAACCTCTTCGCTGTTGTCTCGAGCCTGCTCTCCCATTTCCGTCACCGGTCCCTCACCGTACGGTATCCCTCGGTCCGCCGCAAGCGCTAGAATATACCGTCGGTTCGGCAGACTGTAATGTTCATGATGGTGAACTGGCTCGTTTGCGCTGTTGCTGAGAGGATCCCCAGCCAGTGGCCGTCGCGGTAGCCTCGAGACGGCGATAATCGCGTGGTGTCAGGCCGGTAATCTGGCGAAATACGGTGGCGAAGTATTGGCTGCTGGAAAAGCCCAGATTCATGGCAATGGCCGTCATAGGGTGGCCGGGACGACGCAGCAGTATTTTTGCCCGTCGAATCCGCTGATGATTGCGGAATTCTGTCGGCGTAAGTCCGGTTTCACGGGTAAAACGTTGGCAAAAATAACTCACGGACCATCCCGCGCGAGCCGCCAGCCCGGCCAGTGAATGCGCATCCTCTGGCTGGTCTTCCATGGCCTGCACGGCCGAGGCAACTTGCAGGCAGTAATGCCGTGGCATAGGCCCGGACCAGGCCGCATGATCGCGCAGCACCTGAACCAGCAACTGGTGCACGGCGGCACGCACCAGCAATGGCGAGTGCACAGCCTGATGTTGATGTTCTTCCAGCAGACATTGAAAAAGCTCCGCTATACGTGGCGATCCCGGAAACGACGATTGCCGCAGGTGGGTAAGCCCTGCCACTATTTCACGTGTCTCCGCCAGGAGCAGTCCCGGCCAGGGACGATGTGCGGAAC
>JAJZNX010000211.1 GCA_021852275.1 Planctomycetota bacterium
AAACAACCCCGTGTCGCACATCCATAAAACTCGTTCCAATGAAAAACTTTTCGCGCCGCCTGTGATGCTTTGTGGTTTCATCCTGATACTCTTGGTTTTATACGGCATCAGGCCGCAATATGCCCTGGCCCGCCCCCATTGGCGGATGTATATTCCACCCGATGCTGGCAACGTCTTTTTCATGGATGTGCGACACGGGGTTGTTTTGGGCGCACATCACATTGCCTGGACGCGCGACGGTGGCTGCAATTGGCATTTGGCCAAAATCAAAGCCAACTTAAAGGGTGTTAACCTCAGTGGCTTGTGGTTTTCCTCCGCGAAGTTGGGATGGGCGGACGGGGGAACCCGGGGCTGGCCAAACCATGGCATGCTATTAAAGACTACCGATGGCGGGCGAGTTTGGCAGATGGTGGATTTGCCACAAACCATCGGCAGTATGGGGGCGGTGTGGTTTGGCCCCCATGGCCGACACGGCCGGCTGTTGCCCGGTACCGGGACAGTGTTTTGGCAAACGGCCGACGGCGGCAAGACTTTTGTGCGGGTGAATGTGGGGCAATTATTTCAGGGAGGATGGTGGATTGGCTCATGGCGGACGATGTTTTTGGCCGGAACGGCAGGCCGGGTGATCTGGCGCACCACCGACGCCGGCAAAACCTGGAAACGGACGGCCACCGGCTTGAAAGGGCCGGCGGCGCAAATATCCGCCATAAGTTTTGCACCCGGCGGCAAGGTGGGGTGGGCGGTCGGCGGCCGGGGAAAATGGCTTAAGAACGGCGGCTGGTGGATGCCGCACATTCCGGTCATCCTGCATACCACAAATGGTGGTAAAACCTGGACCATGCAAAAGCCGCCAGCAGGGCGGTCCGGCAGCTTGACTGACGTATGGGCGATTTCGCCACAACAGGCTTGGATCAGTTCGTACATGGGGTATGCACGCACCAATCCGTTAACTGCATTGCCCTGGTTGCTGCACACCACCAATGGTGGGCGAACCTGGCCTGACGTGATGCATCATGTGCTGAGCCTCCGCAAGTTATTTTTTGTCGATGCCCGGCACGGCTGGGCGGTGGGCGGCCAGGGTGGCAGCCCCTACGAGCCTCCTGCGGGAATTCTGATTTACAAGAGCAGATAGAAAGGACATGCTGAGCCGAGAAATTGCAGGATGGGGCGCAACCGGTGCTTAGAGTAAAACCCGGAAAACTTTGTAGTTAAAATTATCTTGATGAGGTTTCAATTCATGCGAAGATTTAATTTATTTACAATGATTCTTGGCCTTTGGGGAGTTTGCAGCCTGAATATGGCAATGCCGGCGCAGGGTGCCGATCTTTCCAAAGGTTTGATGCTGGCATTGCCGGTCGCGCACGGTCCAAAGATTCACGGCAGCCTGAAGGGTTGGAATATGGCGGCGGCGGATCCGATATGGATGAGCACGCAGACAGCCCGGCGCATGAATGGACTGGCGGCCTTGGAATACACCAAAAAGGCTTTGTATTTTGGAGTACGGGTGGCGCTGCCCGGGCGCAACATCACCAACACCAACGGACCACAGAACCCTTTCTGGGACGGCGACGAAGTGGAGCTGCGTCTGGTGGCCGATCCTGAAGTGGCTTATCCGGTCAACGCCGGTGCGGCCAATGTCAGGAATAATCCACGGGTGGATCACCTTACCTTTTGGGAAGATACTGTGACGGGCAAGGATTACCTCAACATCACCCACGGCGTAAAGCTCAACCTTGGCCGGCAGGTCAACCCGTCCGGCTCGGCCATCAAAATTGTGGAGCATGGCAAGAATGGCTATACCATGACGGCGCGGATTCCGTGGAAGGTTCTCAACGCAGCACGCGGTGTTTTGCCGTTTAAACCGGGCCAAAAAATGGCCGCGATCATCGGCATCCACTGGGGTGGAATCACGTATACGGCTAATGCGGTTTACCGAAAAGACCCCGGCAGTTTTGCCTTTAGCAGCATCCAGGATTGGGGACAGGTGGAATTTTCCGCGACCAGTCGCATCGCGCCGCAATATCCGCCGCTGGCTCAGTATCTGGCCGGCCTTAAGGCTAAGTCACGCCTGGGCGTGCCTATCACCGTTCAGGTACCGCGGAACGAGCACGTCTCCATCAACATTTTTGGTCCGCACGGAAGTGTCATCCGCGAATTGATGACCGGCGCGGTTCATAAAAAAGGTCCGTTAACCGTGTACTGGAATGGGCGCGATCAATGGGGCTCGCCGGTGCCGCTGGGCACATACAAATGGGGGGCCTATTTTTCACCGGGACTGCGGGCCAAGTACATGGGCACGGTAGGCAGCTCGGGAACACCACCCTATCCAACCATCAGTGGCATTGGCGGTTGGGGCGGGGATCACGGCCCGTGCATTGATGTAGCCGCGGATAAAACCGGCATTTATTTGCTCTGGACAGTCGCGGAACGCCAGAGCTCCGTGGTAAAGCTCAATTACCGTTATCACACGCAATGGCGGGTGCGGCCAGGTCTGCGGGGTGGATTCACGCCGATGTATGCCATCGCCGCCAATGGTAAGCATGTTTTCGGCGTCTGCGGAGGCTCCAATCCAGTGCTGTTCCGGCTTAGCACACGCAACGGCCAACTGCTGAGTTGGCCGCACCGGGGAACTTCCGTGCCGATCAGTCACAGTCACGTGCCATCCACGGCGGTGCCGGCGGATTCATCGCCAGTTGGAATTCAACCGGAATGTAGCGGGCTGGCAGCCAACAACCACCAGGTTTTTGCCTCGGTGTACAGCAAAAATCAAATTCGGGTGTTTAGCCCCCATACCGGCAAGCTGATAAACTCCATGGATTGCGCCGGACCGCGAGGCCTATGCCTGGACGGCAAGGGCAATTTGTTTGCAGTGTCCTACGTGCCGGGCCAACCGGGAAAGATTGTGGAGTTTGTCCACGCCGCCGGAGCGGCTCACGTGGTGGTATCAAGCCATTTGGCCGCCCCGTGGAGTGTGGCGGTGGACGGAGTGGGGCGCATCCATGTTACCGATGAAGGCACCAGCCAGCAGGTGAAAGTATTTTCGCCCCGGGGACAATTGCTGCAGACCCTTGGCCGGCGCGGGGGCCGGCCCTGGGTGGGCAAGTATGTGGCCAGTAATTATTTGAGGCCGGCGGGAATTGCCGCCGATTTTCATGGCGGAATCCTAACCGCCCAGGCGGCGCTGCCGAAGGTGTTTTCGCTTAACAGTTCCGGCACGGGCAAGATTATCAGGCAGTGGTTCGGCAGCATCGGCTATTGGGGACAGGTAACGCCATCTCCACTCCATCCACGCACGGTTTATTACCAACTGGAGCCGGCGGGGACCGCCCGAGCCAGGGTCGTCGGGCCGGATAAAATCGCCGTGCCGCAGGCCTATTGGCTCATGGTAAATGCCGGGTATCATTCAGTGGGCACGCTGGGCGATCTGATAGCCCAAACCGATGTGGTGCTGGCACACAATCATAGACAGTATTTTGTCTGCGACTCCGATCCGCACGGCATCGCCCTTATTCAGGGCGACCAGATGTTGCCCGTCGGCCATTTTCTGGTGCTCAACCAAGGTCAAAACGGCAATCCGTCTCCGAGCCGAAACGTGCTGGAAATCTGGAGTGATGCCAACAGCGATCACCATATAGAGCCCAACGAGGTGCAGCGCATCACGTCAATTGACGGCAAGCCGTTGCCAGTTCTAGCCGAAGGTCCTGGTTCCATGTGGATGGCCCGCAATGGCGATATCTATCTGGCCACCGAGGCCAACAGCATTCTGGAGATACCAGCCGTTAAATTCCGAGCCAACGGCTCGATCAAATGGAATCCGGAAAAGGCCCGGTACGCGGTGCCCTGCGTGCTCAAGCGTGCGGGTGCTTCGCTTTCTACCGGCTGGCGGGAAGGCATTCTGGGTATGCGCGTGGATAGCCACGGCAATATTTATGTGTGTGTCAATGCCACGGTTCACTATGATACCCAAGCTGAAACCATCGCCATGAACCATGGCATAGGGCACGACAGTTGCTGCAACGCCGTGAAGTTTATGAAGTTTTCACCCGCGGGCAAGCTGATCTGGATGGCTGGACGCAAAGCGGCCGACCAACCCGGCCACGGCCTGCTGCACCACTTCTGGGTCATTGCCGGATTGGTCGGCAACCGTTATGTGGCCGGAGAGAGCGAGTGGGGCCAATTCTATTTCTACACCCACGACGGCTTTTATGCCGGTTCAATTATGAATAACCCCAATCAAGCACCGATGCCGGGACCTTATACGTTCGGCAGTGAAACCGGCTCCGGCTTCGTGCGTTATTACCCGGCGAAGAACCAGGTGTGGGCCTATGTGGAGGGAATGGCCTACAAAGTGCTGGGCTTTGACCACGGCCGGATCAATGGTGTCAGCCGCCAGTGGGGCCAGGTGGTACTTCCCGCCATCTATTCCACGAAATGGCAACGGATGGAAAAGAAGGGTATCGGGCATTTGGTGATTGCACCGCTAAAAAAGTCATGGAATAGTGCCACCGCCTGGCAAGGTGTGCCGGTGTCGGCCATGCGCCGGGGAGGCAAGCTATTGGCGAAAGTGCAATTGGGTTACAACTCCCAATACCTTTGCGCCCGATTCGCAGTGGTGGATGGCAAGCCTGTTACCAATGCTGCCCACTCGCCGCGCTTGGCCTTTAACGGTGGCGATTCGGTAGGGCTGGACCTTGGACCGGCCACGGCTAAAGGTGCCAAGCTGGTGCGCGGCGAGGTGCGCATATTGGCTGCTCTGATTAACGGCAAGCCGGAATTGATCGGCATGAAACCGATCAGCCGGCGCTATCATGCCAAAGCCAGTTATTACACTCCGTCGGGCGGCCATGTTAATTTTGCCTTTGTGGGTTACATTCCCGGCGATCTCCTCATCGCCTCGGCGAATACTCATGATGCGATCGATCACGG
>JAJZNX010000002.1 GCA_021852275.1 Planctomycetota bacterium
GAGTCACTGAAAAAATTGGCCAGTGCGAATTGCTGGGTGCCATTGGCGTTTACCATCACGTTTGTCGGGCCGATCTGTTCTAAGCCGTTGGCGATAGTGCCGGTCAACTCGGATGGGCTGGTGGTGCCGCCGTCGCTGCTGGTAATCGTGGCGGTGAGTGACGACTGGCCGGATTGGCCGGACTGGAGGTAACCACCGCTGGCGGCCGTAAGCGTGGCGTTAGTAATCGCGCCGTCGACGATAATGGTATTACCCGTGTCAGCCGTGATCACGTTGGGTGCAGTCGCGCTGCCACCGCCGATAATATTCACGCCACTGGCGAGGGTAACGGAGGAGCCTGCGTTGGAGCCATTAGCGTTCACCTGCGCAGCGGCGTAAGAGCCGCTGGCGGCAGCCAAGACGATCGAGCCGCTGCCGGAGACGATCTGTGTGTTGCTCGTGCCGTCCACGAAGTTGAGCGTCGCCCCCGGATCAACGGTAATTGTCGCACCGTTCTGAAATGTCAGCCCGTCGGCGATGTCCAATGTGGACTCAGACGCTACTGTGATGTTGTCGCCCAGCGTTGTCGCATCCAATGTACTGGTGGAACCCGGTGCGGTTTCAATTACGCCGCCGCTTGCCGTGGATAATGTGGTACCCGCCAGCGTGCCACCGTCGAGTGTAAGGGTCGTGCCGGTAACGACCGTAGAACCGGAAACAGTAAGACTTCCACCGGTGATGGTCAACAAGCCGGAATCCTGCAGCGCCGCAACCGTTGATACCCCGGTGTTATAGGTAACCTGAGCACCGGGATTTAGAGTGCCGATGATGGCCGTGTCGCCGGAGCCAGGCACTGTTCCGGTATTCCAGTTTGAACCGACACTCCAATCGCCCCCGGCGGGCGCTGCCCAACTAACGTTGGAAAGCATGATCCGCGGCTCCAGCGCCTCAAACAGCAGCCGACGCTGCCGCCGTCTGCAGCCCGCCCGCCTCCCCTGCGGCCACGGCCAACCCCAAGATTCCCGAAGAACTGCGGCAAAACGCCGCTTAAAATAATTGGTTAACGTTCCCACGAACCCTGCCACGATCCACCGCCTTTCAGAAGAAACCGAAAAACGCTTCGTAGCTCTCTTCTGTTTTTTTCCCACGATTGCCGCTCCCCTCCATCGCCAGCTCTTTTCCCCACACCCGTCCCGTCGCATACTTTGGAGAAGACTACAACATCACTAAAATAATTGCAAGATCAAAATTAAATAATTCCCGGCAATCCAAAAAGTTTATCGCCGCCTTAACGCCGCCCACCCCCCCAAACCTACTGCAAAATAATTTCCCAACGAACAATGCCGCCCGCTGATCGCTGACTGCTGAAAGCTGACCGCTGAAAGCTGTCCGCTTCGCCTTATCCTCCCCCATACCTCTCCTACCACTATCCAGCGGAACCCCCAGTTATCGGCTTCGCCGCCTTGTGCCGCAAAGCCTCGTTCCGTCTGACAAGTAAATACGTGCATCACCGCAGCGGCCCCATCGAAGCCTCAGGCCATGCACCACACCAAAAAAAGGAATTCGACCCATGCCCATGCTGCGCCTGCAACCAGCACAAAACCGACCTCTAACCCGGAAAATTAAAAATGTTTGGCCATCTTGGCCATCTTGGCCACCTTACCCCCAAAACCCAACAAAACCGCCCATTTTTCAACTTATCCAAGATGGCCAATCCCAAATACCTTGGCCATCTTGCCCCTCACCGTCGCCACCGTCCTGCGTACCTCTGCGTCCGAAGTTTATCCCGCTTGCCTATAACAACATTTAGTCATCGGGACGTCTCTGCGTGAGGCCCGCCCCTTGTGTCCGGAGTTTATCCCGGTTGCCTTTAATAACATTTAGCCATCGGGATCGCGGCATGGATGCCGAAATCTGCCGATCTTGCGGGAGATAATAGTCGCCAATCGGGATTCGCTTTCCACCTATTCTCGCGCAGCACCGCCCCCATCTCGCGTTTGCCCCGTCGTCGCGGCGAGAGATATCTTTCCTTGTGGGCACCATTCTCCCCATTGGGTTGCCCGTAATTTTTGAATCCGTTAGAATTTCGCAACGCCTGATTCTGGAAAACCCAGCCTTGAAATCGCAGCAGGCGCACCTGCCCATGTGCAGGTGCCAGGTTGATGGGGCGACACCCGCCAGACCTGATGAAATAAAGGAGTATTTGAATATGTTGCAATCCAGCAGCCTGGTGCACAAGGCGGTCATTCTTGCCGCAGGCATGGGAACACGTATGAAAAAGGCAGATGCCGCGGCCGGTGACTTGGCACCGGAGCAAAGCCGTGCCGCCGATGCGGGCCTCAAGGCCATGATCCCTTTTGAACGCCCCTTTCTGGATTACGTGTTAACCCCGTTGGCGGATGCCGGTATCACGCAGGTGTGCCTGGTTGTGGCACCCCGGCACGATGACATCAAAAATTATTACAGCCAGCCGGGTATCACCCGGCGAATAAAAATTACCTTTGCCGTGCAGGATCCCCCACGCGGTACAGCCGATGCTGTGTTGTCTGCCCAGGCCTTTGTCGGGCAGGATGGCTTTCTTTTGCTGAATTCCGACAATTATTATCCGCCGGAGGCGGCGCAGTTGCTCTGCGGCCTGACCTCGCCCGGGGTGGTGGTTTATCCACGCGAAGTGCTGCTGCAGCATTCCAACATTCCTGCCGACCGCATCAGCAAATATGCCGTGGTCAAGGTTTCTGCCAATGACCGGCTGGAAGGCATGATTGAAAAACCCAGCGAAGAGCAGTTGCAGGCTTTGCCACAGCCCATTTTAATCAGCATGAATTCCTGGCGTTTTGATGCGCGGATTTTTGCCGCATGTCGCGGGCTGGCCTTATCCTCACGTGGCGAGCTGGAACTTCCGGATGCGGTGCTGCGCTCCAGCCGCGAGTTTGGCGTATCCTACATTGTGCGGCGTTGCGGGCAGGCGGTGTTCGATTTATCGTCGCGGTCCGACATTGCGCCGGTAGCGGCGCTGCTGCGTGGAAAGCCGGTAAATATATGACCACCCTGTCGCCGAACACAAAGAGCACCCGGCAATTGCTGGAAAAAATTGGTTTAAGCCCGGTCGCGGCGGGGCATAAAGATAAATTGTTTGCGGACGCTTCCCAGGCTCTGGTTTCCATGGGGGGTAGCGGTGGGCCGTTATCGCGCTGGTGGGTGCCGGGGCGGCTGGAATTTATGGGTAAACATACCGACTATTGCGCCGGTCGCAGCATTTTAGCTGCGGTGGAACGAGGCGTATGTTTCTGCAGTTCCCCTCGGACTGATTCCCGTCTGCGCATTGTGGATGCAGCCTCAGGTGACGTGGCAGAGCTGCAGGTGTGCGCCCAGCCAACGGCCCCGGCGCAAGGCTGGGCGCTGTATCCGGCGGCGGTAGCCAGGCGACTGGCGGCCGTATTCCCCGGACCATTGTGCGGGGCGGATGTGGCTTTTATCAGCGACTTACCGCCTGCGGCGGGCTTAAGCAGTTCCAGTTGCCTGATTGTCGGTTTTTTTCTGCTGTTGGCGAAAAGTAACGGGGATTTCCTGGGCACCGTGCATGGTCCGAAACTCCAGGACCGCGTGGCCCTGGGCGAATTTCTTGGCGCGGTGGAAAGTGGGCGAGCCTGGCGTGGGCTGGCATCCGATGCGGGAGTGGGCACGCAGGGGGGCAGCCAGGATCAAACCGCTATTTTATCCAGCACTGCTGGCAGTCTGACGGCCTTTGATTTTTTTGAAGCTCGCAAGACCGCGGTTGTCAAACTGCCGGCGGAACTGACTCTGGTTATCGCGACCAGCGGCGTAGTGGCCCGGAAAACTGGTGCGGCGATGGCCGCGTATAACAATGTGTCGCAGCGGGCTGCGGCGTGTCTGGCCTTCTGGCGGGATCTGGTGAAGCAGCCTGGCGAGAATATGGAGGCCATGTTTCGGGCCAATTCGGAGAACTTGTTGCGGTTGCGGGCGGCGCTGCAAGCCCATGGAGAGAAGCCCATGGCTGGCTTTTCGGGTACGGATCTGCTGGCACGTGTGGATCAATTTGATGCCGAAAGCCACCGCCTGATTCCGGCCGCCATTACCGCCATGCGGGCCGGACGCTGGGTGGACCTGGGCGATATTGTGGATGAATCGCAGCAACTGGCGGATACGTGCCTGCATAATCAGGTGGAGCAGACGCGCCGGTTGGCCGCCACCGCCCGCAGTCTTGGGGCAGTGGCAGCCTGTGCGTTTGGGGCCGGGTTTGGCGGAGCGGTATGGGCGTTGGTGGAAACATCGCGGGCAGAAGCTTTTACAAACGCATGGCAGAATTCGTACGGACGGAAATTTCCGGATTTACAGCCGGCGGCCGGCTTTTTCCAAACCGCCCTGGGGCCGCCCGCGACGGAACTGGTCTGTGGGTAGTTTTAAGGAGTTAAAAAAGATGAAACGCAGCACGACTATTTCTCGACGCAGCCTATTTCAGTTGGCGGCTTTGGCCGCAATTGCCGCGGACGGAAAATCGCCGGCCGCATCGGCCAAGGCCGTATTGTCCAACGCGGCGGAGCGTTCACCTGTACGCACGGTTCTCAAGGCGGCTTACGCCGCCGATCCTGTGAAAATCGATGGCACTTTGCGGGATCCGCAATGGAGGCTCGCCCCCGCCTGTCAACTGCTGGCAATGCCCGTTCACGACGAACCGGATCGGCGCAAGGTTCTCCATGAAGGCGGCAGCATTCGTATGCTGTGGAATGATAAATATCTTTACCTCGGCGCTCAATTAAACGATTCAGACGTCGTGGCGGAAGGCACGGCCAATGGTTTACCCGATTTTCAGTTGGGCGATGTCTGTGAGCTTTTTATACGCCCGCCCGACGAAACATGGTATTGGGAATTGTATGTTACCCCGAATAATCGACAAACCACCTATTTTTTTCCTGGACCCGGGCGACTTGGTTTACCCGGCAATTTGCGCGCCAAAACCAACCTGCTCAAGGTCGCGGCGCAGGTTCAGGGAACCTTAAATAACTGGCATGATCGGGACCGCGGCTGGACCGCGGAGATGGCTGTTCCCATCTCCATGCTTACGGCGCGAGGCGAGCATTTTGGTCCGAAGGCTCCGCCTTGGCGTGTGTTAATCGGGCGTTACAATTATTCGCGCTATCTGCCGGAGGTCGAACTGTCGAGTTTTCCGGAGCTATCCAAGACCAATTTTCACCTGCTGGCGGAATATTGTGATCTTGAGTTAATCGGCGGTTGAGTCGCAACTCGCCCACCGGGTTTTATAAACAGGAACCTCTGCCGTGTCCTACCAACGCGCCGACACCACCTGGTTTGCCGAGTGTGGCTTCGGAATTTCTCTGCATTGGACCGCCCAGAGTATGCCGGTAAGCGGACCGCAAAAAACGTTTCCCGACGCTGTGGATACTTTCAACGTCCAATCCCTGGTGGCTCAGATCGCCGATTGCGGGGCGAATTATTTAATGTTTACGGCCACCCATGCCCGGCAAATGTTGCCCGCCCCTTGCGCCATTGTGCAACAGGTGCTGCCGGGGCGCACATGCGGCCGCGATCTGCTCGGGGAGCTTGCGGATGCCTGCAGCCAAAAGGGACTGCGTTTTATTCTGTACTATAACCATTCGTGCAACAATGCTGATAATCCCGCTTGGGAACATGCCGTGGGGTACCACAATCGCCATCATGAGTCTTTCGCGGATCGTCTGTGTGCTCTGGTCACCGAACTGTCGGCTCGCTATGGCCGGCGGCTGGCGGCCTGGTGGTTTGACAGCCCTTACTCACTCGATTCCTCTGGTCCGATTAAAGGCGTCACCACCGAACTCAATGGATTTCAATTTCCATGGCAACGCTTTACGGCCGCAGCCAAAACGGCACATCCGCAGCGTTTGGTGACGTACAATCCGGGCGACCGACCCGATTATTGGCATTATATGTATACCTCTCATCAGGACTATTTGGCCGGTGAGGCCAATATTCTGGCCGCTTCACCAAAATCTCGTTGGGATGACAACGGCTTGCAGAGCCATCGCTGGATATGCCTCGACAATCCCGCCTGGGTGCACAACCGTGCGGAAACCAGCCTGCACCCGGCACGTTTTAGCTGTGAGGAACTCACCGCCTATTTTCGTGCGGCCGCAGGTGCGTTAACACCCGTTACCGTCAACGTGGATGTCGATCAAAATGGACAAATCCTTCCGGAATCCTTAAACCTTCTGCGCCAGGCGTTTGCTGGTCTTGCACGCCCCGTGTCGTCCGCCGCAGCCACCCATCGTCCGTCGTAGCACCAGCCATAAGATAAGTTCCGCCGACACTCATTTCCACGTACTCATCGGCACGGGCATCAGCAGCCATATTAAGGACATCATCCCCTTGCCGCCGCTATGGCCTTCGGAAACAGAATGCCGTTTTCCTTATGCACGTGAATGTGGGTATCCATTTCCAATTCTCGCAGGCCGTCCAGCAAGGCTCTGAATGTAGTGCAGGCTTCATCTGGAGGGGTGTAGTTATTGCTTAACTGGCTCATGTGCTTAAGATCTGCGCCAGCCCGTTCATGCTCCTGTTCCATGATCTCAATCGGTTGACTCACTGCGGCGCCTTTGGCACCTGTATCAAGGGCGCAAATGAGCGGAAACAAAATGTGTTCTTCCTTAAACATGTGGGCATCCATTTCGGCGGCAAAGCGATCCAGTGTGGTTTTCAGTTCCAGCAGCCAGCGGTAATGCAGCCCATGCACGGTATAGGTGCGGTGGACCAGCCGGCCAAGGCGCGGCAGTTCATTTTTAAGATAGGCATGATGAGTGTTTTGAATATGATCCGCCAATTCGGTGAGGCTGGCAGTGGACCAGTCGCGCTGTGCCTTGTCGGGCGGGGTCGCCAGCAGTTCCGCCACCACCGTATCCGCGTTGATCTGGTGTGCAGTGCATATCTGGCGCAGCGTAGTCTGGCCGCCACAGCAGTAGTCGATACGGTATTTTTCCAAAATGCGCGAGCGTGCCGGTAATTGCACCACCCATTGTGAAAGGGTGCTGTCCAAACCGAGGGTTGGTGTTGTAGTGGAAACGTCTGCCATGGTTGAACTCCTCTACTACGGCATGTGCGGCGGCATTCGATAACAGACCAGCCGCCACTATTATGATAGCGCGTTCCAACAGAGAATTCAAGACATGCGTATCCTATTTATGGAGACTTCCGGGGATGATTTACTCCCGCGGTTGCCGGTGTGGTGGCCGGCACGGGCAGACGGATAACAAATTCTGCGCCGCCTCCCGGGCGCGGTTGGCCCATGATCGTCCCGCCGTGGAGTTGCACAATGTTGCGGCATATCGCCAATCCCAGGCCGATTCCGCGGCGATTGCCAGCAGCAGGTCCGCGGGTAAATTTGTGAAATAAAACTTCCGGATCGCCGGGAGGTAATCCCGGCCCGCGATCGGCCACGGAAATGTGAATATGGTTATCCTGGGTGTCAGCGGTAATATCAATCGGGCTGTCTGCGGGGCTGTAGTTCAGGGCATTGTCGATTAGATTGACGAGCACCTGTTCCAGGAGTATGCCGTCCACATGCAGCAGGGGCAACGTCGGCAAAATCGACACGTTCACCGTGCGCGTTGCCACCCGGCGGGATAACCGTTGGAGCGTACTGACCACAAGGTCCTGCAAGGGGAACCATTCTGGTTTAATGACCAGGCCACCTGTTTCCAGCCGGGTCATTTCCAGCAGATTTTCGATAAGCCGTTCCATCTGATCTGCTTCGGTAACAATAGTTTGCAGCAGGCCGTGCCGGTCCGACGGTGCCACGGCTGTTTCTCCATCAAGCAGGCTGGTGGCAGCACCGGTGATAACCGCCAGCGGAGTGCGAAGGTCATGAGAAACTCCGGAAAACAGCGTGTTGCGAATTAACTCAGTTTCCGTGCGTTCCCAGGCTTTATGGGCTTCATCGGCCAGGCGAATACGTTCCAACGCCATGGCGAGTTGATTGGCAAAGGTTTCCAGCAAGGCCGTGCGCTGCGGATCAGCAAACTGCTCCAGGGCTTCACCGGTCAGGCCCAGCACACCGATGGCATTTTGCGTCAGGCGCAGGGGAACAAACAAGCCGCGGGCCAGAGAAAGTGTGGCCGTAGTTTTGCCTGCAGATTGGTTGTGGTCCAACACCCATTGCGCCACCCCCAGGTCTTTGGAATCGGGTGGCGTGGGCCAGTCTCCGGCAGCGATGGACAAGGTGCGGTTCGTGCCGGCCGGCAGAATAACGGTATGGCAGGAGAAGACTTCAGAAATGTGGCGGACCCCGATGGCGAAAAGGGTTTTCGATTCGCGGGCCAGCATAAGTTCTCTCGAAAAGGCCAGCAAAGATGCTGTCTGCCGTTCACGCCGGTGTGCAGCATCAGATTGCCGCTGCAAACGGTTGGCCATAGTGGTAATGGTGAGCGCTGTGATCAACATAACGGCAAAGGTGATGAAGTATTGGGTATCGCTGACGGCAAAACTGTAGTAGGGGCGGACGACGGTAAAATCAAACAGGCCTACGCTTAACACTGAGGCCAGCACGGCCGGCCCGCGTCCCAGGCGCAGGGCTACTGCCAATACACCCAGCAGATAAAGCATCAGCACGTTGGTGTCTGAAAGTTGCAGGCCGTGGTACAGACCTACGCCCAGCAAGGTGATAGCCAGGGTAACGGCCGCGGCCCAGCCGTAACCGGCCAGGTTTACACCATGTGATTCCGGAGGGTCGCGGGGCGGCGATGGCTCGGCGATATCACGGATGACATAAATATCCACCGGTCCGGCGCGACGGATCAGGTCATCCACCAGGGAACGCTTCAGCCAGGTTCGCCAGCGGTGTCGCTGGCGGAGCGGTGTGCCGACAATAATACGTGTTACATTGCGGCTGCGGGCAAATTCCAGGATGGCGGTGGTGGGGTCATCTGCGGTTAGTGTGGTCTGCTGGCCACCAAGCTGTTCAGCCAGGCGCAGGGTTTCATACACTCTCTGCCGCTCGGTGGTGGAGAGGCTTGTAGTGCCCGGCTGGTCTACGAAAGCGGCAATCCACTGAGCTTTGAAAGCCGTGGCCATGCGCCGGGCGGCCCGTACGAGACGGGCTGAAAAGGGACTTGGGCCAACACATACCAGGATACGGTCAGAAGCCGGCCAGATTTCATCGCCGGCATTGTGACGGCGAAAATGCTCCATTTGCGCATCCACACGATCCGTCATGCGACGCAGGGACAATTCGCGTAAAGCCGATAGATTCCCACGGTTAAAAAACTGCCGTGTGAGGTAATCCACCGAGTGCTGGTGATATATTTTCCCCTCGGCAATCCGCTCCAGCAGTTTTTCCGGTGAAATGTCGATAAGCTGCACATCGTCAGCCTGTTCCAATACCCAGTCGGGCAGGGTTTCACGCACTTTAATGCCGGCCGTTCTTTCCACCACATCATTGGCGGATTCCAGATGCTGAACATTGAGAGTGGTAAACACATCAATGCCGGCGTCCAGCAGTTCCTGCACATCCTGATAACGTTTGGCGTGGCGCAGACCGGGGGCGTTGGAATGCGCCAGCTCATCTACACAAATTATGGCGGGTTTGCGGGCCAAGGCTCTGTCCAGATCAAATTCCTTAAGCTGGGTGCCTTTGTATGGAACTACCTGGTAAGGCAGTATTTCCAGGCCCAGAAGCAACACTTCCGTATCCGGGCGAATGTGCGGCTCGGCATAACCGATTACGACATCACGGCCCTGTTCGGCCTGGCGTCTGGCTTCCTCCAGCATGGCGTAGGTTTTACCCACCCCGGGCGCAGCACCGAAAAATACCTTTAGTTTGCCGCGAGTGCGTCGCTGCTCTTCGGCCTGAATCTGAGCCAGCAGGGCATCCGGATTCGGACGTTCATCAGCCATGGTGTACCATCCTCAAGGGCATCATACCGCGCCACCTCAACGGGGGTATGCCCGGTCCAGGGCCAGGTTCAGTTCCAGCACGTTAACCGCCCTTTGTCCGAACACGTCCAGCGATCGTTTGATGATGCAGCGGTTGACCAGGGCCTTGAGCTTCGCCGGTGGAATATGCCTGAGCCGGGCGATGCGCGGAATTTGATAATACGCTGCGGCAATGGATTCATCCGGGTCCAGCCCGGAGCCGGAACTGGTAACTAGGTCCACTGGAATCGGCTGTTTATTACCAGGATCAACGGCGTGCAGGGCGGCGACGCGGGCCTTGATATTGGCAATTAATGCCGGGTTGGTCGGACCGGTGTTGGACCCTCCGGATGCGGCAGCATTGTAAGGCATGGGGGAAGTGGCGCTGGGCCGCGGCCAGAAATACCAGGGGTGACTGAAGTATTGGCCGATCAGGATGGACCCTGCTGCCTGGCGGCCGGAAAGTACGTGCTGGCCGGCGTGGTTGATCAGAGAACCATGGGCCTGCCACGGAAAAACCAGGCGGGCGATCTGGGTTACCAGCAGCGGATAAACAATGCCGGCAAGAAAGGTCATGATCACAAAAAGCGTAACTGTGGCCCGCAGCATGGACAGCCAGCCTTCGCCGTGCGGGGCGGATGTGGAATGGGTTGTGGCGGGCACTGGGCCGGTAACGCCGGGTTGTGGAGTGAATATGGTCATGGATGGTCTCCTGGAGCAGCCGTTACGTAGTCAGAATCAAAATCTCATGGAATTCAGGATCAGGTCAATGGCTTTGATACCGATAAAGGGGACAACCAACCCGCCCAGACCGTAGATGAGAATGTTATTGAACAACAGCTTATTGGCGGGCCGTGGGCGATAAGTTACACCTTTAAGGGCAATGGGGATAAGGGCGATGATGATAAGGGCGTTAAAGATTACCGCGGAAAGAATGGCAGTGTGCGGGTTTAACTCCATGATATTCAGCCGGCCCAACTGCGGATAGATGGAAGCAAACATCACCGGCAAGATGGCAAAGTATTTGGAAACATCATTGGCGATGGAAAAAGTGGTTAAGGCTCCGCGGGTCATCAGCAGTTGTTTGCCGGTCTCCACCACTTCAATAAGTTTGGTGGGGTTGGAATCCAGATCCACCATGTTGCCGGCTTCTTTAGCAGCCTGGGTGCCGCTGTTCATGGCCACGGCAACATCGGCCTGGGCCAGGGCCGGGGCATCGTTGGTGCCGTCGCCGGTCATGGCCACCAGCCGCCCTCCGGCCTGATAATCGCGAATCAACTTCAGCTTGGTTTCGGGTGTTGCCTGGGCAAGAAAATCATCCACGCCGGCTTCCGCTGCAATGGCTGCAGCAGTCAGCGGATTATCACCTGTTACCATCACGGTTTTAATGCCCATGGAACGTAACTGGGCAAAACGCTCCCGGATGGAGCTTTTTACAATATCCTTGAGTTCAATGACGCCCAAAGCCCTGGCACCATCGGCCACCACCAGAGGTGTGCCGCCGCTGCGTGAAATCTTATCTGCGGTGGCGCGGACCTCCGGGGGAAAATGCCCACCCAGCGATTGCACGTATTGCTCAATGGCCGCATCGGCACCCTTGCGGATGTGCCGATCCTGGAGATCAATGCCGGACATACGTGTTTGGGCGGTAAAGGGTACAAATACGGCTCCCAGATGATCCACCTCGCGCTGGCGCAGCGAAAATTTATTCTTGGCCAGGATCACCACCGACCGACCTTCCGGCGTTTCATCCACCAGCGAGCTTAACTGTGCGGCATCCGCCAGATCTTTTTCCATTACATCATCCGCCGGATGAAACGCCACCGCCTGCCGGTTGCCCAGGGTGATGGTGCCGGTTTTATCCAGCAGCAGAACATCCACATCGCCGGCGGCTTCCACTGCCCGGCCGGAGGTGGCAATGACGTTGGCCTGAATCATGCGGTCCATTCCGGCAATGCCGATGGCCGATAGCAAGGCCCCGATAGTGGTGGGTATCAGGCATACCAGCAGGGCTACCAATATGGTGATGGAAACCGGGGCCGCGCTGGCGGTGTGGCCGGCGACGGCGAGGATTGTATTGGCGCTGTGGGCGGAGTAAATAGAAAACGGCAAGAGCGTAGCCGTGGCCAGCAGACACACGATGGTAAAGCCCGCCAGCAGAATATTCAAGGCGATTTCGTTGGGAGTTTTCTGTCGCTTGGCTCCTTCTACCATGGAAATCATACGGTCCAGAAAGGCCTCACCGGGGTTGGCCCCTACGCGAATGACCAGATAGTCTGAAAGTACGCGTGTGCCGCCGGTTACGCTGGACCGATCTCCACCGGCCTCGCGTATGACCGGGGCCGATTCACCGGTAATGGCGGATTCATCTACGGAAGCGACACCGGCCAGCACTTCGCCATCGGCGGGAATAATTTCGCCGGCTTCGCATAAAATAAGATCAGCCTTGCGCAGTAACGACGCGGGCACCGGCGTTTGTGCGGCGTCTCGCTGTGGAGCCGAAAGCTTGCGGGCGGTGGTATCTTTACGGGCCCGGCGCAGTGTGTCGGCCTGGGCTTTGCCGCGGCCTTCGGCCATGGCCTCGGCAAAATTGGCAAACAATACGGTAAACCATAACCACAGCGACACCCAGAAAATAAACCACGTTGGGGCTTCGCCATGTCCCAGAAGAGCCTGCACCCATAAAACCGTGGTGAGAACACTGCCGATGTACACGACAAACATCACCGGGTTGCGGGCCTGATGCCGGGGATTAAGTTTTACCAGGGCGTCCACCAGTGCCTGACGCAAAACGTTACCCTTCAATAAATTCAAAGAATGGTGTGTGGCCATGTTTTTATGCTCCTTAAAGTCGCCAGCCATTACCGATGTCTCGCCATCATCTGCATTTGTTCGGCAATAGGTCCAAGGGCCAGGGCCGGGAAAAAGGTCAAGGCGATAACCACCACGATGATGGCGATCAAAATAAACACAAACAGCGGGGAATTCGTGGTAAGAGTGCCTGATCCTGCGGGAATAATCTTCTTGCGGGCCAGAGAACCTGCAATGGCCATGGTTGGAATGATTGTCCAGAATCGCGCTGCGAGCATCAGCAAGGCTCCAAGGACGTTATAAAACGTGGTATCGCCATTCAGCCCGGCAAAGGCGGAGCCGTTGTTGTTGGCCTGCGAGGTCATAGCGTAGAGCATTTCGGAAAAGCCGTGGGGCCCGGGGTTGGTGATACCGGCAAGGCCCGCAGCGGTTACGCATGCCACGGCGGTACCCAGCAGCACCAGCGACGGCGGCACCAGAATGGCGACGGATGCCATTTTCATTTCAAAGGCTTCGATCTTTTTACCCAGATATTCCGGCGTTCGGCCAATCATCAGGCCGGCGATAAACACCGTGATCAGCACAAACATCAACATGCCGTAAAGTCCGGAACCAACACCTCCAGGGGCCACTTCTGAAAGCTGTATCAGCCACATCGGGCACAGCCCTCCCAGCGGAGTAAACGAATCGAACATGGAGTTTACCGCGCCGGTAGAAGTACCGGTGGTCACGGCGGCAAAAATGGCGCTGTTGACCGGCCCAAACCGTGCTTCTTTGCCCACCATATTTCCTCCTGGTTGCAGCGGAGTTGGCTGCTGGTTGCAGTAGCGGGCCAGCAGCGGATTACCGGCCTGCTCGGCCATGACGCATGGTATCATCAAGGCCAGCAGTAAAATTACCATGGCTGCCAGCACGGCCCAGCCTTGCCGGGTGTCGTTGACCATGCGGCCAAATGTGTAGCAAAAAGCCAGCGGCAACAGCAGAATGGCCACCTCTTCCAGAAAATTGGTCAACCCGTTGGGATTTTCCAAGGGATGCGCGGAGTTGGCATTAAAAAAGCCTCCGCCATTGGTTCCCAGTTCTTTAATAGCTTCCTGTGAAGCCACCGGACCGACGGCAATAGTCTGGGTGGTGATGAGTGTGGATGGTGCTGTGGCGGATGCGCCGGCCTGATGAAATGGCTGCACAAGATGCACCGTGATGTATTTGTCCAGGGTTTGTGGTACGCCCTGAGAGACTAAAACCACCGCCAGCACCAGCGAAAGGGGAAGCAGGATGTATATCATGCTGCGTGTTAAATCCACCCAGAAACTGCCCAGTTCAGCGGTGGTTTTGCGGGTCAGTCCGCGCACCAGCGCCACCAGCACGGTCAGGCCGGTGGACGCGGAAAGAAAATTCTGCACCGCCAATGCCGTCATCTGCGTGCAGTAACTCATGGTGGATTCACCGGCGTAGTTCTGCCAGTCGGTATTGGTAACAAAGCTGGCTGCAGTGTTAAAAGCCAGGGAACTGGGGGCTACCGCGGGCATGTGGGCCGGGTTGAATGGTAACCATCCCTGCCACCGCTGCAGCAGATACACCGCCATAAATCCCAGCAGATTAAATAAAAGCAGGGCCACGGTGTAGCGTTTCCAATCCTGCTGATGTTGGGGTGATATGCCGCACACGCGGTAAATGCCGCGTTCCACCGGTCCCAGAATCCTGCCCACGCCAGGTACTGGCTGGTTTTCATACACGTAGGCCATATAGGCACCGACCGGTTTGACCAGCAGCAGTACGGTTCCTATGAGCAGGGCAATTTGCAGCCAGGCATTGGGCGTCATGAAAATTTCTCCGGAAAAAGCAGCGCCACCAGCAGGTAAATGACAAGCAAGGCGGAAATAATCCCGCCGATCCAATAAAGCACGTTCATGAACGGTTCTCCATTAAATAGCTGCAAAGGGCCAGGATCCCCCGGCAACTCAAAAAAAAGACAACACCAACAAATAGATATATCCAAAACATGGATCACTCCAATAAGGCGTTCACGCACCATAAATTGTACGCCGGACCGCATCAGGGCCGCATCAATATTGGCCGGTTTTACATCAAGAAAGCATCAAGATTTCGTGGGCCATCGGGATGAAAGGGGCCGGGAGTAAACGCAGAGCGGCTGCGGATAGGAGGATTCGACCGATGCCAGCCTCCGGGGCCAGGTCAGGTTTCGACCAGGCTGGTTGCTCCGGCGTCGGCAAAGTACGTGCGTCCGTGGGCATCGGTAATTATCAGGCCGACACTGGGATCCAGGTCGGTTACGCGGCCATGAAGCTCCACACCGTGATGGGTCAGACGCACCATACGGTTTACCAGATGGCAACGGCTTTTCCATTCAACGGCAATTTGTTGGGGCGATAGGCCGGGTAAGCAGCAATGTTCGATCTGGTCAAGCAATTCCGTGGCCAGCACCAGGCGGTCCACTTTTTGGCCGCAGACCATCTGGATGGATCCGGCCCTGGTCTGCAGTTCCACTGGAAAGTCATCCACGTTCTGGGCCACGTTGATACCAATGCCGAGGATAACCGCCGGGCAGGACCGTGAGCCTGATCGTCTGGCCGGGCCGGCGGGAATGGTTTCCACCAGGATGCCGGCAATTTTTCGTCCAGCCACCATTACATCGTTGGGCCACTTCAGATGAACGGGATGATGCGTAAAGCGCTCAATTGACCTGGCGCAGGCGATGGCTGCACAGAGGGTAACGCTTTGTGCGTGAAGATTTTGATCTGCCGGCAACAGCACGGACAAGAGCAAAGATTGGCCACGGCGAGCTTCCCACCGATGCCCCTGGCGGCCACGGCCGGCAGATTGCTGATCCGCCAAAACCACCAGCGTTTCATGTTTGGGGCGGCCCTGAGCTGCCGCCTGCCGGCAAACATCATTGGTACTGCCGGTAGATTCGTAGGTCAGCACGTGGCGGCCCAGAATGGTGCCGCGCTGGCTGCTGATATCTTCCAACGCGCTGCGCCACCAGGTCCAATGGCTTTGGCGCAGCAGCATGCCCTCCGGTAGATGTTCCAGCAGGCAACCGGTATTTTGCAGAGCTTCGATAGCGGCAAGAATCAGCCGCGGTGAACATTGGTACTCATGGGCCAGATGGCTGACGGATTGTGGCTGGCGTTGAACCAGGTGGGCGAGAATTTTCCGGGCGAGGTTGGAAATAGCGCTGCGGTCAAGGCTGTCGATCATTTATGAAAACTCCATGGATACATCCAGACCAACGGCATGATGGGTCAGCGCCCCGATGCTCACGCGGTCTACGCCGGCGGCCGCAACCGCCGGGAGATTTTCCAGCGTGATGCCGCCGGAGGCTTCCAGCAGGGGATGGCCGCGTTGTGCCAAAGTATTGCGCATGATGACGGCCTGGGCCAGATCGCTTACCGGCATATTGTCCAGCAAAATAATATCCGCACCGCCAGCGGGCAAAGCATCGGATAGCTGCGTTAAGGTATCCACTTCCAGCCAGATGGTGATGGAAGGCGGCAGGCTTTGGCGGATGCGCTTGGTAAGTGCGGCCAGGGTTTCGCCAGTGGTTCGGGTAGATTGCAGCGCGGCGATGTGATTGTCTTTGAGCATCACGCCATCGTAAAGACCCATGCGATGATTCACGCCGCCGCCGCAGCGCACGGCATATTTTTCCAGGACGCGCCATCCGGGGGTGGTTTTGCGTGTGTCGCAGATGGCCGGTACAGCACCGGTGCCGGACCCACGTGCCAGGTCTACGTATTGTCTGGTCAGCGTGGCTATGCCGGAAAGCCGACTGATAAAATTCAGCAGCACCCGCTCGGCGGAAAGCAGGCTGTGGGCCGGACCTTGCAGTGTGGCAACGGCGGTGCCGGCTGCGGCAAACTGGCCATCGAGAATATGTACGTTGATGTTCGCGGAACAACCATATTCGCGGAGAATGGCCGGCAGCAGAAACTGGCCGGAGATGATTCCCCCCTTCCTGGCCACGATAGTGGCTGTGGCCATGGTTGATTTCGGTATCGCCAACTGCACGGTGCGGTCGATAGCCGGCGGTTCACCAGGCAAACCTCCCAGATCTTCGCGGATAGCCAGACGAATGAGGGTCTTTATAGCATCATCCATAGGTGGAGGGGATAGCAAGGGGAAATCTCCTGATGCACGCAATCGTGTCCCGGGTGATTTACTTTTTGCCAAGGTATCCCATTGCAAGGATTCTGCAAGTGCCGCCGGATCGACATGAGGGGTCGTGCAAAAATAAATTCATGTTTTACGGCGCAGGAGTTTTGGCCGCCGGCGAGGCGTAAGCGACGCGCATACCCTGCCAATGGGTCTGTAAGGAGCGAACAACGAAGCCCGCGGCCAAAAGAACCAGCCGGAATGTGTGAAGTTATTTTTGCGCGGCCCTTAGTATCAGTGATCCTGTGGTGGCAGCGTGGATGGCTATCCGTGGATTTGCGGTCGGCGTATAATCACTGGCATGAATCAGCGAATTACAACCAACGTGGGCCGGGCGGATACCAGTGTACCGCTGCTGCGCAGGCCGGTGAACTGGCTTTCCATTATTGCGGCAATCTGTGTGCTGCTGGAGGGGCTGATGCTATGGCATTATCCCGTGTCATCAGATCATCCACCATCGGTAACAGTGTTGATTTTGGCGATGTTGGCACTTTTTGTCGGTGCCGGGGCCTTGATTTACCAGGTGAATGTGCATCAACATCCGATTCTGGGGCGGTGGCTGGGGCTGTTGGCCATGCTGGGCGGGGTGGGGATTTTCGCGTTTAGTGCCATCAATGTGCGCAAGGGTCTGGAGGTAACCCAGCATACGCGAATGAGAGAAATTGTGGCGGCCTGTCGGATGTGGGCGAAACTGCATCACCATGATTTTCCGCCTGACTTATCCGTGCTGGTGCGAAGCGGGGTGATCAACGGAACCACGCTCAGTGATCCGACGTTGGAGTTAAATTCCCTGGTTTTGCCCAAGAACTATAAAACCATGAAGCCCTCACTGCTGGCTACGCTGGTACGCAAAAACAGTGATTATCGCTACACCGGTGCCGGCCTTACACATATCAATCGTCCGGGCCGTAAGGCTCTGCTCCCTCAGTTGATTGTGCTGTTTGTGAATGACCAGGAGCCGGTCAAGCCCGGGCCACTGGCCTTTGCGGATGGCAAGGTGCGGTATATTTCGGCGCGGCAGATGCCACTGGTGCTGGCGGCCTGCAATGCCGCGCGTAAGAAGTTGGGGCTGCTGCCGATCAATTTTGATGTGGCGACACCGGTAGGGGCGGCAGCACCTTCACCGCACAACAAGTGAGCAGGCGAAGAAATAGTCAGTCCTGTATATGGCGTGGGAATATTCCGTGCGCGTTTTATGAGATAGTCGGTGATCAGTTTATGAAGGCAGGGTGATGGGCACGGCGGTTTGTGCAAAGAGAAACAGCAGTGTGGCATGGGTTACAGGACGGCCAAGAATGGCGGATACCGCCTGGGCGTAATAGCGCAGTTGGCGGGTGTACATGGGCATGCGGGCCTGTATTTGTGAAGCGACATCGGTTTTGTAATCGACCAGGTGCAATTCTGTGGGCGTTACCAGCAGCAGATCAATAACCCCGCGTACCAGCATTCGATCTGCGGCGTTGGTGTCAATGGCAGTGCAATGATCCGGCGAGCCGGCGAGAAAATGCGGTTCCATGGACCACAGGAACGGAAGTTCACGATAAATGCGGCTGCTGCCGGGTTGGTCGGCTTTGCATGGCGCAGTGGCAACCGCGATGATCTGCCGGCCGATGGGCGTGTGAAATATCCAGGCTACGCCCGCAAGGTCAATCAGGTCAGCGTCCTGTGTGGACACCATTCGCCGGTTTACCAGAGCGGCTAACTGCTGGCCAATTCCAGCAAGGTCCAGGGGCTGGGTGAAATCGATCAATTGCAGGAAACGGTGGGTAGCAATGCCCCGTTGAATGGCGGGGCTTTCGGTTGTTGCGGGCAGTGGAACGCCTGGAGGATGCTCGGCCGTGATAAGTTCCGCAGCGGGAGATTCATCCTCGGCGGCAGCGAGGTGTGATTTTAATTTTGTTACCCTGGTTACGGCGGGTAACATGGTCAGTGGTTGCCAGGCATACGTGCTGGTAAGCCTGGCGATAAGGGCCTGAACCTGTGAATCTGCGGGTGCAGACGTACCTGAAGACGGTGCGGCGGAGACCGGTTCAAACAGACCATTCGTGAGCTTTTGGAGCAAAGTGGAGGCATGGGCCTGATCGGGGATGGCCGTCGCCGCGGTAGAGGCGGTGGACCGGGGCCGGGCAGCCGCGGGTTGAATAACGGTGATCATAGCCGGCGTGCCATCCGCAAGGCAACTGGTATTGGCGGCAAAAATGGGTGCAATCCAATCCAGCGGGCAGCGGGCGGCAGTTCCAATCTCCGGCGGCTTCCATGCAACATCGGGTTTGGTGGAAACAGAACCGACCAGGATGAGTTGGTCGCGGGCGCGGGTCATGGCTACGTATAGCAGGCGGGCTTCTTCAGCAAGCCGGCGGTTATTGAAGGCATCGCGTATGGCTTGAAATTGTGGCGAGGGCCAACGACATCCGGTCGAGATATCTTTGTATTGCAGACCCAGGCCGTGGTCGTGGTCCACCAGGTAATCGCCCTGAGTATCGCGCTGGTTAAATCTGGTGCTTAAGCCTGCCACAATGACAATGGGAAATTCCAACCCCTTGCTTTTGTGGATGGACATGATGCGGACGGCATCATCACCGGCGGTTGCTACCGGTGCCGTGCCCAGATCTATATCCTGATCCTGCAGGTCGCGTAGAAAGGCCAGAAATTGCCCCAAACCCTGGCGTTGGAAGCGGGAAAACTCCAGTGCCCGTTGGTAAAGCATCTGCAAATTGGCAACGCGCTGTCGGCCGTAGGGCAGGCCTGCGGACCAGATGAGCAGGCCGCTTTCCTGGTAGAGGCGAGCCAAGCCCTCCGGGACGCCCAGGGTGCGTATGGCGGCGCGCCAGCCATTTAGTTTCTGAAAAAAAGTTTTGAGTCGTTGAGATAACTCGACGGGATTGACGGTTGTGGAGGCTGGGCCTGTTATAGGCTCAAACATGGCCCGAAACACAGCCTGGTGAAACGGCAGTTGCCGGGAAGGTGGAAACTGCAGGCGGATGGCAGTCAGATCATCATAAGAAAAGCGGCCCAGTGGACCAAGGAGGGTGGAAGCGAGTGCAATATCCTGAAATGGATTGTCAATGATATCCAACAAAGCGAGTATTTGCTGTATTTCCGGGGCGGCAAAATAACCCTGGGTCATGGTACATTGCGCGGGAATGCCATTTTCCAGAAACACGCGGACGAATTCCTGGGCCTGAAATCTGGGGCAGCGCAGTAAAACGGCAATATCGCTGTAGGTTATTTTACGCGTGTTTTTGTCCAGGGCCGGGGAGAGGGTGTTTTTACTCATAAGCTGGTGTATGCGATCCACAAGGATAACCGCTTCCTTGTTTGCTTTGGTCAAGTCTGAAATATCAGCGTTGGCTGCGTCGGCAGCATCGTCAGACTCGGCATCGTCTGGATCAACATCTTCCGGGGGTGGTGGGGCGGCGGTGTGGGCGGTGGAAGAGTTGGATTCGCTGACCACCACCAGCAGTTCGACAGGGCTGCCCATAAGCAAGTTGGGAGAGGCTGCCGGTGCCGGGCGTCCGTGGCGAAGAGGCGGAAGGTTGGCCACGCCCGCATCGGCAGGTAACAGGGTAAAAAGCTGCTGGAAAATGAGATTCATAGCATCGAGCAAATTGGGCAGGGTGCGGAAATTTTCGGTCATTTGCAGGACGCGCTTCTGTGGAGATGGCAAATCGTGCAGGGTTTTATAGCGATCCAGAAACAGGCGTGGTTCACCACCGCGAAAACCATAAATGCTTTGCAGGGCATCGCCGACGATAAAAAAACTGTCGGACGAATTGGGCCGACAAATTCGGGTCAGAATTTCCTGCTGTACGGGATTGATGTCCTGATACTCATCAACCAGCACGTGGCGATAGCGGCGCTGAAGATCAGCAGCGACCGGGCTGCCTGGTGTCTGGAGGGCGTCCAGAAGACGACGTTCAAGATCGGCAAAGCTCAGGCGTCCTGCAGAGTGCTTGAGCGTCGCAAATTCCTGATGAACTTCGGCATAAAAATCGAGCATGGAGAGCGTGAGGATGCCCAACTGCTGATACCACTGCTGCAGGGTGCCAAGAGGCGCCGGAAAGAGGTTTTTAGGCAGGGCTTTGAACTGTTTGGCGATCTGATCGTAAACGTTTTTTTTGAAACGGCGGGCTTCATGATCATCCGGCAGGTTGCGGGCAAAACGGATGGTTGGCCATTGAAAGCCGATGATGGTCTGCTCTACGCGTGGCCAGACATCGGGTTGAAAGGTGTTGAGAGCATCTGCAAAGGAGCAGAGTTTTTGATAAAGGCTGGAGAGGACGCTGAGCATTTGGCCGTTGGGATCGGCGTCAAGAGCTGGCTGGTTGACGATGGGGGCGATGGTATCGGCCAGATTCAAAATAACAGTTTGCGCCGCCCGAAACAGCGGCGCGATAGAGGCTGCGGTGCTGTCCTGCGCCATACGTTGGATGTTGGCGAGCCATGAACGGGGGTTGGGTGTTAATTCCCAGGTGCGTTCCATGCGGGCGGCAAACTCCTGAAGTTGGCGGATGCTGCTGTTGGCATAAATGTCAAAGAACCGGGCCAGTTGTTGCGCGGAAGGATCGCTGCGCGAAAGCCAGCGATCCAGGACGGTTTGCAAGGCCTGAGAAAACAGAAGGTGGCCTTCATGTTCGTTAAGAACCTGAAAAGAGGGATCAAGATTGCATTGATGGAACCAGATGCGCAGAGTGGTGGCGCAAAAGCTGTGGAGGGTGGAAATCTGAGCCTGGTCCACCAGGGCAATTTGTTCCAGAAGTCGCCGGGAATCTTGTGGGCGTACGCGGGCCAGAGTGCCGGCAGTTTGGCGGAGCGCCGCGGCAATACGGCCACGCATTTCGCTGGCGGCGGCGTCGGTGAAAGTTACGACCAGTAATTCATTGACACTGCACGGATTGTGCTGCTGGGTCACAAGATTAACGCAGCGTCGAGCAAGGACCGCTGTTTTACCAGATCCGGCACCGGCCATGACCAGCATATCGCCCTGGAGGTGTCCAATGGCTTCAAGTTGCGGGGTGGTCCAGAGAGTGCTCATCATGGGTCCTCCATGCTGGAGTGCTGAAGGTTACCTGGAGCAGCCGGGCCGGGGGCTCCAGACTGCTGGCGGATGTTGCGGTAACGACCGGTTAGACGATCAAAGGGACAGGCAGACTGGAAATCGCACCAGGTGCAGGCGCTGGTGTTGCCATCTTTAAATGGGTGGGGCTGGATATAGCCCTGGGCGATAAGATCAGCCACGGTAAGAATCAGATTTTTCGCTTCGTCCAGGCGATTTTGCATCTCTTGCAAAATTAACGAGTCGTTGATTTTTTTATGGGGGCTTCCATTCTTGTTGATCCTTAGTTTGAACCACTTGGCAGGATCGCCAGGGTGGGGCATGGGTTCTAAAAGAGGGAAATCATCGAGCACAAAAAAACCACTGGGTTTGAGGCTGGCGTACAGAACAGGATCTTCCGGTGCCAGCGGCTCACTACCCTTGGGATCAAATTTGAGTGGCTGATAAAACGCCCCAAAACCTCGGTACGGTTTTCCGTTGAAGGTATTTTTCGGTTCCTTGAGCACCAGAAGATATACCAGCAACTGGATATCGATGCCGGCCGCGGCCCGGTAAAGTTTAAAAGCGTGTGGGCCGGATTTGTAATCCAGCACAATGGCGTGGCCATCTTTGGAAACATCAAGGCGATCGATTTTGCCGGAAATGACAATGGCGTGTGTTCCGGGGCTGGCCAGGCGCAGCGGCGAGAGGACTGCGGATTCCAGACCAAAAGCAGCTTCCACCAGATGGGGGCGAAGCTGGGTGGTTTGGGCGGCAAGATGTTCTCTGGTGAGCAAAGCCTGGAGGTTTCGGCGTACTGGTCGTCGCAAGGCCTGGCTTTGTGGAGATCGGGCGAACATTTTGGTTTCAATGGTGCAGAAGGCAGCCTCCATCTGTTTTTCCAGCAAGGCCATCGATTTTGCC
>JAJZNX010000004.1 GCA_021852275.1 Planctomycetota bacterium
AGCAGGCTCTCCGCCTGGCGGGGATATTGGAAAATGACGCGGAGGAACGTGTCGGGGCGTTGCAGGATTGGGTAAAGTACGTCAATGAGGCGGCAAGTCAGCGGGAATTGGAGCGTCTGCGGGACAGCGTCGGGCGTGGGCGTCCGTTTGGGGCTAACGCGTGGGTGAAGGACATGGTAGACCAGATGGGCTTGGAGCACACCATCCGCCGAGAAGGCCGTCCGGCCAAGAAGGGCAGAAGGAAGGACCACGCATGAAACTAGCTGCGTCCCCGTTTCGATCTCCGTCCCCGTTTCGATCTCCCCTCCGGTTGAGGGTATTCCCTGTTTCTGCAAGTACGTATCCGCATTACAACGTAAAATGAAGACGGGTTCGTAAGACGGACGCAAAACTCATGTCGGCCCATAAGCCCCGCTCCTATGTCTGCCCGTTGCGCAAGCAGCCAACGAAATTTAAAAATATCCCGGACAGTATTAGCATCCTGCCCGCTAAGAGCGGCATTACTTGGTAGGGGGGCAGACATTTTGTCCGCCATAGTCACTCCTGGGGCCGCGGGCATTATGCCCGCAAAGCCGACTGCTGATCGCTTTATTCGTTCGTGTACCTTTGTGCCCCTTGTGGTTCAATCTTCCCCGTCGTTCCCAGTGCCCCCTATGGTGAAAACCCTCTCTCGCTGACCGCTGGCCGCTTATCAAGCCCTGCCCGTCATCCAACAGTCATGGCTAAGCCTGCCGCAAAGGCAGGCTGCTTTCAATGATGTTATAATTCAAACGGTTGTCGGCGACGTCTGGAAAGGCCGCCGAATTTTCGCCGATGGAGGCCGTATTAACATGGCATTAACTGTGACTCATCCGCGTTTAGCCCGCGAGACGCTGGACATTTATTTTCTGGAAGTGCGGGCGAGATTGCTTGAAATCGCCGCCACGCTGGACCGTATCGACCGCTCGGCACGACCGGAGGAAGTGGTTGCGGATCCGCGACTGGCATTTGTACGCGAGGCTTTGGCCGTGCTGCAATCCGCCGGACCGGAACGGGCACGACGCATAGAGGAACTCTATTCCCTTAAATAAGTGGATGTTGGACAACGAACGGGTTCGTGGGGTTCGACGGCAATGATACCAGGAGCGATTGCATGTTTTTTATAGATCCGCATATTCACATGGTATCGCGTACCACGGCGGATTATGAGTTGTTGGCCCTGTCGGGGGTGGTGGCCGTAAGCGAGCCGGCGTTTTGGGCCGGTTTTGATCGTTCCCCAGCCGGGTTTGTGGATTATTTCCGGCAACTCACGGAATTTGAACCGGCACGGGCCGCACAGTTCGGGATTGATCATTATTGCTGGATATGCTTAAACCCCAAAGAGGCGGAAGATCTGGGCAAGGCCCGTGAGGTTCTGGCAGAAATTTCGCGTTTTTTGGATCAACCCAACGTGCTGGGCATTGGAGAGATCGGGCTGAACAAAAATACTGCCAATGAGGCCAAAGTATTTCAGCAGCACGTACAAATGGCCATTGATGCGGCGCACCGGCAGGCCGCGGGAGCTTCACCGGCCATGCCCCATGCCCTGATTTTAATTCATACGCCGCACCTGCAGGACAAGCTCAAGGGTACGCGGCTGATTTTGGAAATGCTCAAGGATTTCGGCCCGGCGATTGATCCCGGCCGGGTGTTGATTGATCACGTGGAGGAACACACCATCAAGCTGGTAAAAGATGCGGGCTATTGGGCCGGGATGACCATTTACCCCATCAGCAAAGCCACACCACAGCGAGCAGTGGATATGATGGAAATGTATGGACCAGAGCGTCTGTGCGTGAACGCGGCTGCAGATTGGGGTGTAAGCGATCCGCTGAACACCCATCGCACCATGCACGAAGCTCGTCGTCGCGGGCACCCCTTGCCGGTGTTACTGGATGTATTTTATAACAACCCGGCACGATTTTTCGGCCAAAATCCGCGTTTCAAACCCAAGCCGATGCAGGTGGCCATGCTGTAACCGCCTGGTGCAACCGGCCATCCTGAAATTGACATATTCCTTGGCTATGGGGCACAAAGGCAGTTTGCCTTAAGGCCGTTGTAGCGGTCCTGTAGCTGGTAAGGAACCGGGCAAACATAACTTCGCACTTTCCGGCTGGCCCTTTTGGCCTCCAGCTTCGTTGTTCGCTCGTTTCAGACCCACTGCCGGGGTATGCGCCTCACTCACGACTCGCTGGCGGCCAAAATTTCTGCGCCGTAAAACACGAATTTATTTTTGCGCGGTCCCTAACACGTGCGAAGGTGCACCGGCCGGCCGGGTTGTTGCGAGTACGTGCGGCTTAAGCCATGGCGGAAGCTGCAAAGGTATATGGGCCTGCGCCGGATTGAGACGAATGACCTTTTTGTAGATGGCCTGGGCCTTCTGGGTGTCTCCAGCCAGCAGATAAAGGGCGGCAAGTTCCTGGGCTGCTCCGAGATTATGCGGGTCCAGCAGCAGCACACGCTGATAAGCCTTTCTGGCCTGCTGATATTCGTGCAGTTCCTGACTGCACCAGGCATATTCAGACCACGCAAAAACCTGGTTGGGAACGCGGTTTAACACGCGTTCCCAATACCATTTGGCCCGGCGGTATTGGTGTAAATCCTGATGCAACTGGGCCAGCCCCATGTGTACGTAGGTGTTGTCCGGCAGGGCGCGATCGGCTTTTTTCAGGTAAGGCATGGCGGCACGGAGTACTTTTTTATTATGAAACCGGTTGCCCAGAGTATTGAGCGCCTGGCCATATCCCAGATTTCCTTCCCCGGAATCAGGATCGTACGCCAGTACATGGGCCCATAAATAAGCACTGGATTCATAGTTGAGGCTTTGGCCATAGCTGATGTCGGTCAAGACCACCAGAATGATTGCGGAACCAACACCGAAAACCAGAACGGCCCTGGTACCCGCCCATTGACAAAGCTGCCACAATCCCGCGGAAAAACCGGTGATCAGGGCGATGCAGGCCAGGTATTGATAATGATCCGCCACAAAAGTGTACAGCATGGTGTAATAGGAAATAAATCCTAAAACCGGCCCGATCAGCAGGGTGTAGATGATCAGCATAACCAGAAAGCCCCGGCCCAGATGCCGGCGCAGCAGCCACGCGGCAGCAAATACGCCCGCTGCGGCTATCGGATATATCCAGTGCCAGCCGCCCAATGTGTGGAGATTCCATCGCCGGTAAACTTCCAGCAGGGGTATAGGCCAAAGCAGTTTGCCGGGGTAAAACCACCAGGCCCGGCCGGCGATAAGTACCCGTTGCACGAAGGTTAAATCCCATGGGCGGCCTTCGGCCCCGGAAGCGGCGCGTTCCACATGAATGGTAATCCAGGCGAAGAGGATCGCGATGATAACCCAGGGGACAACAGCACGAATATCCTGCCATTGAATTTTGCCGCGTTTCCACCAGACCAGTGCAAGCAATATCACCGGCAAGGCCAAGCCGGCGGTTTTGGCGGTCATGGCCAGTACAAATAAGGCGGTGGCCCACCAGTACCATTTCCAGTGGTATTGGGCGGGCGGAAGCTGGAGGGCGACTTGCGGGTCCGTTGGCGCATCGAGTCCGGAAGCCCGCACATAAGCGAGGGTGGCGAGCAGGTATAAAAATCCGGAGAGCAGATTTTTCATTTCCGCCACCCAGCCGACAGTTTCCACCTGCACCGGATGAATGGTAAAAATGGCCGCGGCCAGCCACGCTCCGCGAATACGTAGTCGCACCAGCAGCCACCAGAGCAGGAGTCCATTGAGTGCTTGCAGCAGGATATTCACCAGGTGATACCAGATGGGGTTGAGGTGCCAGAGGTGATATTCCATGCTAAAGACGGTAAACACCAGTGGATAATACTGCGGATCCTGGGTGAGATTGATCCAGGCCATCAGCAGCTTATCCCAATGCAGCACCACCGGATTATGCAGCAGCCAGAGGCGGTCATCCCAGATGAATCTGGCCCAGCGCAGAGGGGCATAAGCGACCAGGGCCAGCAGCATAATACCCACTGCCCCCACCGGACCGGCCCAGCCGGAGGTGTGGCCGACGGGCAGGTTGGTATTATTTGTACCAGGCTGGTTGGCAGAGTTTGATTTTTCTTCAAGCATGACAAGTTCCGATGCAGGACGAGTGCCAGTGTAACATGAAAGGAGCATTATTCATGAGGCGGTCCAGCCCCGGCCGACGGTCGTATTGGCGGGTGATGGATCATAATATCCGGATCGATTTTTTTAGCCTGTTTAACGCAAGCCCTGGCCTGGTCTGACAGACCCTGCTTTTGCAATGCCACGGACAAAAGCATCCAACCCATGGCATTGTGGGGATTGATTTTCAGGGACTTTTGCAACTGGACGGCGGCTTTTCGGTAAACCGCGTTGCGAAGCAGAAACAAACCGTAAGCCTGATATAACTCGGCGCTGCGGGAACGGCGGGCCAGCAGGTTGTGATACTCCTGATTGGCCTGATCGACCAGCCCCAGATGGGCCAGCAGGCGGGCGTAGGCAAAGCGCAGCGGAATATTTTCCGGATCCAGCCTTACGGACCGTCGATACTCGCGGACGGCCAGAGCCGGTTTGCCCGTGTGCAGAAACAGCACCCCGAGAGCCTCGTGCGCCGATGTGTCGGCAGGAGATATCCGCACGGTCTTGCGAAGATACTGTACCGCCTGCTTCCATCGGCCCATGTACATGAGCACCTGTCCCATGGCCATATTGGTCTGGGGCATATCGGGATGGGCATTTACAGCCGTTCTTGCGTAGCTTAGCGCGAGCTTGGTGCGGCGATGCGCCAGAGCCAGGCTGGCCAGGCGGCTTAAGGCGCGGCCATTGTGTGGGTCGCGCTTGATGATGTCGAGGAGTTCCGCCAGGCCCGCCCTGGTATCGCCAACCTCGAAGTCCGCCTTGGACAGCAGCAGTCTGGCGGAAAGATCGTCAGGATTAATGGCAATGGCTTGCTGGGCCTGATGCCGGGCGCTAAACACCCGGGCCGGGCGGCGGCGCATGGCAATTTGCGCCAGGTTATTGCGTGCGGGCCACGCCAATGGATTGCTTTTCAAGGTGCTGTGCCACAACATGGAGGGACTTTGATAAAGCCGGGCACTGAGGTTGGAAACTGTCAGTAAAATCACCACCACCACAAGGCCGATGGCCTCCAGGGTGATGCGTCCTCCGGTGTTGAGCCGATCATGCCATAGCCGCCACCCTGCGCCCATCAATGCCATGATTCCCAGAACGGCCAGATACGAAAGAGTATTGGCCGCTGTGGTGTAGCGCATCCAGGGCATTTTAATCAGGCCAATCACCGGCAATAACGCCAGCAGGTAAAACCCCAGTCCCAGCAGAATGGCTCTCGCCATCCGGTTGTGCTTAACGGCCAGCCAGAACAAACCGGCAAAGACCGCCGCAGCCGCCACCAGTGGCAGAAAAGCCCAGAAGCCGGCGGCGGCAACGGACCACGGCTTATAAATCAGGGGCAGGTTTACCGGCCAGAGCAGCTTGGAAATATAAAACCAGAATGCCCATCCACTGATCGCCACTCGCTGGTTTAGTGGAAGATCCGCCCTGGCGGCAATCGGACCGGAAAACCAAAGCGTAGCCGCCACCACCAGCACCACGAAAACCACCACCGGCACCAGATCATTGAACATGCGACGGTTAAACGGTTTACCCCGCCACCAGGCCAGCAGCACCATCAGCAATGGTGCTCCCGCAACCAGCATGGGGTGGCAAAGCAGAGCCGCTGCAGTCAGCGCTAAACTGACAATGCGTCGCCATGGGTGCTGGGGGTTATCCAGGTAATCAACCCAAAACCAGAGGCCACCAAGCAAAAAGCCGGTGGCCAATATGCTGCCAGTCTGGGAAATGTAGGCGGTGGTTTGCAGCGTCAGCGGATGCACGGCAAGAATTAAGGCGGTGGCGAAGGCTCCGGGAATGGCCAGCCGTAGCAGAAATCGCCAAAGTAAAATCACCAGGCCGCTGGTAAGCAGCAGGCTCAGGACATGATAGTTACGCGGCGATGGACCAAAAAAGTGGTATTCCAGCCAGAAGAGGGTTTTGGTTAAAGGGGCAAAATGCGTTTGTGACGGCGAGTACCAGACGTTGCTGAGTCCCGCTTTACCGATGACCAGCACGTTGTTGAGAATGTTGTCCCAATCCTGCCAGATGAAGCGGCCATTGAGTGCCGGCCAGGAGGCGATCCACACGGCGGCTATGAGTAAAGCTCCGTTGATGAGAGTGCGCAGCGGAATGGCCCAAACCTTCCATTGCCGGGAGGTGGGTAAGCCGCCCCCCGCTGTATTTGCCGGCGGTGTTGCGCCACTGTTCGCCACTGTGTTCATACATGAACCTCGTCGTGATCTTTCCGCCATCACCGGTCAGGTCTCCGGTGGCGACGGGAATTGTACCTTATTGGGCCGAAGTAGGCAGCTTGACGGATGGCCGGTCCGGTGAAGTGACAGGTTTTCCGGCTCGCAGCCTGGTCTGAATTTGTTTAGCGCGATTCCGTTGCTGCTGCGCCAAGGCGTGCCGGCCCAGTTGATCCATGGCTTGGGCCAGGGCCATGTGAATCAAAGCCTGATTCGCCCATGTCGCCGCAGGTGGTAGCCGGCCGTGTTGCCGCAGCATATTCATTCTCTTTTTACCCAGGGCCAAGGCCTCGCGAAATTCCGCAGCGGCATCCGCGGCATGGCCGGTCTTGAGCAGATCCAGGCCGTACCTGAAATGGGCGGGGACGAATTCCGGCGAGATACGCAGCGCCAGCCGGTAATGCTTCATTGCCGCCTCCGGGTTGGCCAGTTGATCCAACGTTACGGCCAGATCATACTGGGCCATGGTGTTTTGCGGCTCAATGGCCACCACGGCACTAAATTCCCGCGCCGCTGCCCTGGCATGGTGTGACCGTACCAGCAGTTGAGCCAGGGTGAAGTGCAGGTCGGCGGATCGAGGGAAAAGGTGCAAGCCGCGGTCCAGGTCCGCCAAGGCCTTCTGCCATTGGCCCATCTGCTCATAACATCCAATAAGATGCCGGATGACATCGAGATTGTGGGAATCGAAGGCCAGCGATCGGCGATATTCCGCTGCCGCCAGAGGATAATTATGCAGCAACTTCAGGGCAAAGTCGCCCATATCCTGGTGCACCAGATAATTGTCGCCGCCGGGAAGTGTTTCTGCCCGCCGATACAGCAGCCAGGCTGCACGATCATGGCCATCGGCAAATTCGCAACTGGCCAGATTTTCCATGGCCGCCCAATTGCCCGGATCATATTGCAGCACATGGCTCCAGACCCGCTGGGGCGGCACGTATACCCACGTTTGGGCATAGGCCACAAAGGCCAACAGCAGTACCACGGAACCGGTGAGGCCAAAATATCCCACGCGCCAGATATTTTCGATCTGGCGGCCCGCGGCAGTCGTCGCCAGTTTTTGCAGTCGCGTCCGGCCTTTCTCATACACCCATGCCAGGGTTTCCACCACCAGTACGATCGGACCAATACAAGCCAGATATTGGTAATGATCCGCTACAAAGGTGTAAATCATGGTGTAAAAAGAAATAAAGCCGAGGGTAGGAAAAAGCGTGAGCAGAAAAAATGCGGCAGCCGCCAGCGGTCCCCGTCCCAGCCGCCGGCGCAAGCTCCACAACAGCGCCACCAGAAGCACCACCGCAATCGGATAGCACCAGGCCGAGCCGTGAAGATCGGCGATGTGCCAGCGCGGATAAATTTCCAGCAGCGGATGCGGCCAGAGGAGTTTAAGCAGATAAAACCAGACATCCCGCCCCGCAATGATCGTCCGCTCGGCCCAGGTAAAATGAAATGCCCGGCCGTGCGCTCCGGACTGCTGGCGTTCGGCTATCACGGTTACCAGTCCCATGGCCAGACCCAGAATAAACCAGGGAATGGTGGCCAGGGCATCGCGCCAACGCACACGTCCCCGTTGCCACCAGATAATCACCAGCAGCACCGCCGGAAGTGTGCATACGGCGGTTTTGGCCAACAGCGCCAGCATGAAAAACAAAGTGGCGATAAGATACCAGCGGTAAGCCGGTCGCGCCGCCGATGGAGCTTGCTTCCCGAAGCCCAGAAATCGCAGATAAAATAATACCGCGCAAAAATATAAAATGCCGCTGATCAGGTTTTTCTGCTCTGCGGCCCAGCCCACGGTTTCCACCTGCACCGGATACACGGTAAACAGCAGCGCCGCCAGCCAGGCCCACCGGCAACCCAGCCGACGCAGCACTCTCCAGAGCAGAATTCCCGCTGCCGCCTGCATCAAAATATTGACAATGTGATAGCCCAGCGGATGGCCTCCCCAAAGCCGGTATTGGAGAAAAAAGCCCGTGAACGTCAGTGGGTAGTATTGAATGGTGTCGCCAAACTTAAACCAGATCAGCCACAGGCCATGCCAATGGCGCAGCACCGGATTCTGGTAGATCCAGCCGGCGTCATCCCAAATATAACCGGCATGAACCAGCGGCCAATAAACGGCCCAGCTTGCCGCCAAAAGGCCTACCATAGCCAGCCATGGGGATATCCAAGGCCGCCGGAGCAGCCGGAATCGCCCTGACCAGCCAGCGATGGATAAGTCCGTCGGCAGCCCGGAGAGAGCGGAAACAGGAGGTGTTGGCTTCATGGGTGGTGGCATCCAAGCATTACGGTCGGGCTGGTGAGTTCGGTTGGCCGGGAATCCTGGCAGCGTGATGCGGTTGTTGCCTGGCTACCGCAGCCTGATAGCGACGGGCCAGGTCTAATTGCTTTATAGCCTGCCGCGGATGACCTTCCGCCTGCAGCACGCGGGCCAATAACTGGTGCACGTGCCAGTTGACCTGGGCACTCGACAGGTGCAACAAAATGATGTCACTGAGCTGGGCCGCAGCCGCGCCGGGGTGTCCGTGCTTAAACAGGGCTTTGGCATAGATGTAATGACCCTGGAAAAAGCCGGGCAATCTTTCCAGCGCTTCGTGATATTGGGCCAAAGCCTGATGCCAATGGCCCGTTTTTTCCAGAAGATAAGCCCGGTCATAGCGGGCCAGCGGATCGTAGGGGTTGAGTTTAATGGCGTGGGTGACTGCAGTCAGAGCGTGCGCATAGTCTCGCTGATGATCCAGGACTACCGATAATGTGAACCACAACGAGGCGGACCCGGGCATCATCTTCAGCCCACGATATAAATCGGCCAGGGCTTTGTGAGGCCGGCCCATTTTCAGGTAACAATGGGCCAGGCTGCCGATGGCCAGGGGGCGATATTTATTGGCTTTCAGGGCGATAACGAATTCCTGCCGGGCCTTGGGGTAATCTTTACGGGATAGATACATCAACCCCAGGTCATAGCTGATGCCGCCGCTATGATTGTTCAAACGCCGAGCGGTATCCAGATCACGGCGAGCCTGGACATATTCTTTGGCATTAAGCTCGGCCACACCTTTATTCATGTACGCGCCCCAACTGCCGTGGTTATATTTAAGCGTATGCAACCAGACGTTTTCGGGGACGGCAAAAATGCGGCTGTGATAAAAGGAAACGCCTGTTTCCAGCGCTAAGACCAGCCCGGCGAGTATGACCGCCGGTATTCGCAGATTCCGGTATTTGGCCGCCGTGGCTCCGCCCACACCGGCAAAAAAGGCGGTTACGAAAGGCACGCCCAGATATTGCAGATGGTCTGCCACTAAGGAATGAATCCAATAGGACATCTTGACCAGGCCCAGCACCGGCAGGAGCACAATGCAAAAGCCGCCGAGGGCCATGAGTACGGGGCGGCCCCAACCACGCCGATACTGCCATGCCGCCGCCAGCACCGCCGCCAGCGCCACATCGGGCAGCCAGGCCCACCATTGCGTGGCCGGAATGACCCAGCGTGGATAAATTTCCAGCAGCGGATGCGGATAAATATCCTTGCCCAGGTAAAACCAGATTTCCCATCCCACGCCGGCAACACGTGCTCCAATGCCGCGGGTATATCCGCGGATTGAGGCATTATCCCACTGATAGATACACGTGATAATTCCCATCACCAGCGAAGCGGTGAAAAACGGCACCGTACGCCACAGGTCCGCCCATTGCCACCTGCCGCGCCGCCACCATACGCAAAGCAGCAGCAGCACGGGCAACATCACCACCGTGGTTTTGGCCAGCAGGGCCAGCACAAATGTGGCGATAGAAAAACCATAAAGCCACCATTTTTTTTCTTGCCCCGATGCCGTGCCGCGGAAAGCCGCATCGCCCGCGGCCATGGCATCGAAATCCAGATACAGCATCCAGGCCAGCATGAACAACGCCCAGGACAGGGTGTTCTTAAGCTCCGCTATCCATACAGTTGTTTCCACGGCTACCGGATGAACGGCAAACAAGGCCGCTCCCAGCCAGGCCGCGGGTATTTTGAGCTGCTTGAGCACGCGCCATAAAAAGATGGCTCCCAGGGCGTGAAAGCCCACGTTGACCACGCGCCAGGCAAAATAATCAAACCCCCACAGCCGCCATTCGATCCAGAAGGTTGAAGAGGTAACCGGAAAATAATCCGGGGTATGGCGGGTGAACCAGAATTTCAGAATTCCCCAGGGATCTTTAATCAACGGATTATGAAAGATCAGCGGGCCGTCATCCCAGATGCGTCCGCCAAAGATTCCCGGCCAGATTGCCAGCAACGACAGTGCAAAGAGCAGCAGTCCCAGCAGAATTTTTTGCCAGCCGATGCGCCGGCGCACCAGCGTCCACAATTCGCTGCCGCCGGTGTTGGGCGCTGGGGGCGTGATGTTATCAGTAAGCGTCATGTGTGGGGTTCACCTGTTAAGCCTTAGGCCCGCGAAAACGCTCCAACAGCGAAGCAATCGCACCCAGCGCCTGCTCCAGCACTTCCGGACTCGGCACCGGTATTTTCATATACGTTTCGCCGGTGTGCTGGTCTTTATGCAGCAGCGAGCCGCCAGCTACGGGTTGGGAAGAGGGCTTGGTATTGCCATCGTCCGTAGCGGCAGCACGACTTCCCGCGGCCAATTCTTCCAGCACACTTAGCCCGACTTGCAGCAACCCAGCCCACGGATTCGCCTGGCTGGGCGTGCTGGTTGATGCCGTAGGCCCGGTGGTGTGCTTGAGTTGACCGGCGGTGGGGCCAGGTTGGCCGGCGGTTTCTTTTCCGGTGGCGTCCGTTTCGTCTTCGACCTGCCGCGGGGCCTGGTCCATTTCTGTCGCCTCCGCTGAAGCCTCCGCCGCTGAATCAGAGGCTGGTGTGGATGGCTGCGGAATGGCTGCGGTGGTTTGCTCCACTGTTTCGATGAATTTGGTAAGCCGCGTTCCACCCAGCATCACCGTGGATTCGCCTTCGTCCAAGGCCCCGGCAAAGAGCGACTTTTTGAACCGCAGCACCGCCAGCATACCTTCTTCAATAGTGTCTTTTGCTACGAAATTCACCACCTGCACCGGGTGCAACTGGCCCAGGCGATGCACACGACCGATGCGTTGTTCCAGCACCGCGGGGTTCCATGGCAGATCCATGTTAATTACGGTGGATGCTGCATGTTGTAAATTCAGGCCTACTCCGCCGGCATCGGTAGCCAGAAAGGCCCGGCAATTATTGTCTTCATGGAAGCGGTCAACCAAGTCCTTGCGCTGCGGCCCCGGCACACCGCCATGGAAGAGTACATGGCCCCAGGGCCGGTCTTGCAGCCGGCGCTGCAGCAGTTCGTGCATGCGCAGCCACTGACTGAAAATCACAACTTTTTGCTCTGGATTTTCCAGAATTTCGTCCAGCAGGGTCGCCAGTTCATTGGCCTTGAATCCGAAATCAGTTTCATGATCAAGCAGGTAGGTGCTGTCGCAGCTCATGCGCATATTTTGCAGGGCGATCATAAGCCCCTGCCGATCAGTTTCGGATAGATACCGATGCCGTCGCCATTTCTGCACCAGCCGGGCCACAATATCACGATTTTCGTCGTGATGACGAGCCTGCTGCGGGGTCATCGGTACGAAGAAAGTTTTATCCAGCCGTTCCGGCAAATCTTTAAGTACCAGATTTTTGCGTCGTCGAATCAAAATGGGCTGCAGCGTGCGACCAATAACATCCAGTTGCTGATAACCAATCACCCGGCCTGTTTCGGGGTCGTGCTTCTGGTGCCGATGCAGAAATTCAAAGGTCGGGCCGAGCCGATGGCGATCCACAAATTGCACCACAGAAACCAGTTCTTCAAGGCGATTTTCCAGTGGCGTTCCGGTGAGTACAATGGCATACGGCGAGGTGATATTTTTCACACAGCGGGCCGCAATAGTGTTCCAGTTTTTGATCCTCTGGGCCTCATCCAGAATTACCATGTCCGGGGCCCAGGCTTCAATCAAATCCAGATCCCGCCGAATGGTGTCATAGTTGGTAATTTTGTAAAAGCTTTCCGAGGCAAACGCCTTTTCACGCCCAGCCCGCAGCCCGGACACCACTCCTGCCGTGCGCCTGGCAAACTTGCTGATTTCACGCTGCCACTGGTGCTTGAGCGACGTGGGGCAGATCACTAAAACACGCTCCACGCTGAAGTATTTGGCCATTATTTCTACCGCACCAATCGCTTGAATCGTTTTGCCCAGCCCCATTTCATCGCCTATCAGGCAGCGTCCGGCCTCAGCGGCAAAAAGTGCACCTTCCCTTTGGTAGGGGTACAGCGGCACCTGCAGTAAATTTTCAAACGCGGGGCTGTTGGCTCCCAGCGGAAAGGCCTTATCTAAAATTCGCCGGCGCTCGGCTGCGTCCCGCACTTCGGCCACAAAGGCCAGGGCATCGTCATAACAGCGCAGCTCGTGCGGGATAGCCGCGGTTTTCGCGATAAACTGATCAAATCGATCCATCGCGGTCGGCTTGATGGCTCCATCGCGGTCGAAATACTGCTCCGCCAGATCTCGCATCTCGGCTGGACATTCCGTACCGGCCCGAAACCGCACCTGCCGCTGCGCCCCGTAACGCAAATAGACCGAACTGTAGGGTGCCTGGTAGCCTTGCTTTAACGCCAGCAAACCACCGCGTTTCCGCCGGATAACCTCCAGGGTAAATTCAATGTGCTTGCATGTTCCGAGGGTATTGGTCTTAAAATCCGGACAGGAACAAAAATTCTCTCCCAACTCCTGGCCGCGAATGGCCACACGGTAAACACCGCCGCTGGCCGGGTTGGTAATTTCAAAATCCGAAAATACCGGGTCTGGTCCACGATTTTTCAGATCAAACTTCTGTTCTCGACCATATTGTCGGCGCAAGGCAATCTGCCATTGCTCCAGGGATAAATTTGCCGGCTTATGCAAATGAGAAAGTTTGGCGGAGAGCGGCTTGGTGCGGCTCTTGGCGGCCGAGTTATCCGGCTTAGAAATCATGCTCTATACCTTGTAAAAACAACATGGCTTAAGAACCTAACCTGCAGGCAGTTCGAGTGGAGGCAAATCCGGAGCCATCCCGACTACTTCCAGTCATGTTGCCCAAATTCATCACAAAGGTCAACCCATGGGCCACTTTCTCACAACCACGGTCCCAAGGCCCAATCGTGGTTGCGCTACCGACACCTCAGTTCCACCAGATCAGGAATTTCTTATCAATCAATAAGTTAAACATTCATCAAATCACCTTATGGCCCATCCGCGGCAACCACCACCGGCAACTATACCAAGTGCTGTTGCAATATTATCCAGAAATATACATTCGGCCATTTTTTCAAACCTACTATTCAATTGAAGTCGCGATCGATGTTGGCCGCGGCATATTTTTATGAAAGGAGCATCCCATGTTCATCCCGCAGTTCTCTCATCGTTTCCGTTGCGGCACCGCGTTGGCCGCACTGGTCATTGGCACCGCAGCCACAGCCGCACCGGCCCTCGGTGCGCCGGTAGCCGCTGCCGGCTACCATCTATCAGTATTTGCCGCCGCGCCGGCAGGTGCCACCGCCCCAGATGACATCACCGTCTCCGGCAACAATGTGTTTGTTGGCTACGGCAATGAAGTCGCCGGCGATGGCAGTTACGGCCCCAACGGGCTGACCAGCACCGTGGTGGAATATTCCACTAATGGTACCGTCGAACACACCTTTGCCGGAATTCCCGGACACGTGGAAGGTCTGGCCGTTGGACCCGATGGCCTTCTGTACACCGATGAAAACGAGGATGGAAACTCGCATCTGACCGTCATTAACACCGGTGCCGGTACCATGACGCAATACGGCTACCCCAACCCCTCGCCGCATGGTGGAGGCTTTGATGGACTCCAATTTATCCATGGCTTTCTCTATGCTTCCGGTTCCAATCCCGACAATGGCGGAGACGTTGGCGGCAACAATATCAATTCCCATCCGGTCCTGTACCGCATTGGCCTGGATTCCAACTCGTACCCCAACACCGTTACCGTCCAGGGTGTGGTGTGGGGCAATGATCCGGCAATCAATAAGGCCACGGGGGCGGCCCTGAGCAACCCCAACATCTTTGATCCGGACTCGCTTGATGTAACTCCGGGCGGCAATCTGCTGCTGGCCAATGAAAGCGGCGCAACGGTTACGGAAATTATGAACCCCAACTCCATCACCGGGGTCAATGGTAGAACTGCCTCCGCCATGCTTAAAACATTGAATCTTTATACCCTTGCTGGCGGTGTGCAGACTCCGGCCAATACCGATGAAACCGGTTTTGCCACCAGCACCAGGGGCACATTGCTGTTTGCGGATGTTAAAAATAACATCATCTATCAGCTCACTGCCACCAATGGTTTTGCTCTTAACCAGGCCTTTTCCTCCGACAAGACCAACCACTGGCTCGACACACTTAACTTTAACACGGGCTTGCTCACACCGGTGGTTACCGGGCTTGGGCAGCCGGCGGGTATCGGTTTTATTCCCGATCCCACCAGCACTCTCCCCGAGCCGGCTGGATTTGCGCTTTTGGCCCCGGCCATCGCCGCACTGCTGCTGGTGCGCCGCCGCAACAGACTCTCGGCCTGAGCGCACAATCCAAAGCCGCAGGTTACAAAAAGGCCCCGGCGTTTTCGCCGGGGCCTTTCTTCGGCCGGGCAGGTTAGGAACCGGGCAAAAATAACTTCGCACTTTCCGGCTGGCCCTTTTGGCCTCCAGCTTCGTTGTTCGCTCGTTTCAGACCCACTGCCGGGGTATGCTTCTCACTCACGCCTCGCTGGCGGCCAAAATTTCTGCGCCGTAAAACACGAATTTATTTTTGCGCGGTCCCTTATCGCCCGCGCAGAGTTTATGGGCCTGCACCGGCTGGGGATGTAGTCGTTAAGCGGATACTGGCGAGCTTTCCGCCGCCACGATGGGTACGGGCGGGCGAAATCTTTTGCGGCCCAGAAAAATAGCCAGCGCCACGATCACGCTTAACACCGCCGATACGTAATACGGCGATGCCGGCATCACGTATTCAAAGAGAATACCGGCCAGTATAGGTCCGGTGGCCCGGGCCAGGCTGGCCATGCCCTGGTTGGCTCCCAGAACTTCCCCCTGCTCTTCGGCGGCAGAGTGACGACTGATCATGCTTTGCATGGCGGGGGTATAAAGACCGCTGCCCAGCGCCAAGCACACGCCACCGGCCAAAAAGCCGGTCCAGTCCCAGGCCCAATGCACCGGAACCGCAATGAGTACCATGCCTGCGGCAATAATCAGCGGGCCGATGATGGCCAAAGCGGTTTCGCCGTATTTTTTCGTAAGCCGCCCGATCATGCCGCCTTGAATCAGCACAATCACAATGCCGATGACGCCGAAGAGATAACCCGAAGCCCGGCTGGCCTTGTCATCCTGCAGTGTGCGGAAGGCCATGGAGGATGGCATGGGGGCCGCACGGGCGGCGGTCGGAACTTGGTGGCGGCGCGGGTTGGTAACAGCGGCGGCGGGCGGCAAGCTGGTTTGGCCGGCAGGTTGCAGCGGGTAAAGCCGATGCTGAATCAGCAGGCTTAGCGTTTGTTCCATGCCGGCAAAGGCAAATCCATTGAGAAAAAACAGCAGAATCAGCGGCCCGATGATGGGCCGGGCCAGGGCATGTTCCAGTCCGCGGAAGCTGAAACGCCGTTTTGCGGCATCGTTGGATACGGCATTGGGGGTGCGCGATTCGCCCAGGGTAAAAATAGTCAGCAGCAGGGCCACCAGCGAAAAAGCCGCCGCGACCAAGGGCACCCACCGCAAACCCAACACCCAGCTTACCGTTCCACCGATGACAGGGCCGAAGACAAATCCCAGTCCAAAGGCGGCTCCGATGGCCCCCATGCCTTTGGCCCGGTTTTCCGGGGTGGTGATATCGGCTACGTAGGCGTTGGCGGTGGAGATGTTGCCGCCGCTGATACCGTCGATCATGCGGGAAATGAAGATAAGAGCGATGCCCAGGGCGCTCATTTTGAAAAAATCGGCGGAAAAGAGCATTAAAAAACCGATAATCGTGCCCACCTGGCTGATGATGAGCACAGGCCGGCGGCCGATATGGTCCGACCAGCGGCCCAGTATCGGCGCAAAGAGAAACTGAAAAAATGAGTAGGTAACGCCGATGAGCGTAAGATAAAAATAATTGCTGATGCCGAATTGCTGGCCATAAAGCTGTAAGTTGGGCAGCACAATGCCAAAGCCCACCAGGTCGACAAAAACAATAAGAAAAACGGTTAAAAGATTGGTTTTGCGCATGGCATCCTTTCGTGGTGTAACCCAGCCGATAGCCGTTCCTTGGCCGCCTGGCCACCGGAAATTTACCATAGTGGAAGCGGCCAGTCGCTGCAAGGTATGGGACCTCTCTCACGCCGCATTGCTTGTGTCATCCGCCATGGGTTGCCGGCGCTGCCACGTTGGGGTATCAATCCTTAACCGGCTCACCCTTTCGTCGGTACCTGCGTTCCCACCACCACAGCCAGCCGAACAAAGCTCCCAAGGCGATGAGAACCACGATCCCGGAAAGAAACACCACGCGATAAGCGATGGCGGTGTATTTACCAGTCTGCGGGTTGAAGCTGACACAAAATAACAGGATCTGGTCGAATACGTTGCTGATCTTCTGGTCTCCGGCCTGTACGAGGGCGAGCCTGAGGCTTTCCGGTTGGTAGTGTACGCCGAAAAAATAATTCGCAATTTTCCCGGTGGGCGTACAAACGTAGATGGCCGCCTGATGGTCATACATCTCAATGGTTGGGTTCCACCGATAGCGGAAGCCAATGGTTGAGGTAATTTTGCGATCAACGGCTTTCGTTCCGACCAGGAAGTGCCAATGTTTCGAAATGGCGCTTCTGAGCTGCGACGGGGCGGCGGCGAGGTAATGTGCTTTTTTGACGGCCGCGTCAGCGGCACTGTCCCGCGAACTAAAACTGATGGTAATCACCTCGTAATCGTGGCCAAGCGTAGCGTTCATCTTTTCGATGGCCCGCAACAGGCCGCTTTCCACAAAAGGACATACCCCATAACACTTATAATACACCAGGCTGATGATGACTGGACGGCCGGCACGAAAATATTGGCCGAGCCGCACGCTGTGGCCGTGGGAGTTCATGAAATGCAAACTCAGGGGTAGTTGTGCGCCGGGGTGGGGCGTGATGCCGACGCTTTGAGACTCGGCGTGAGTATTGGCCACCGATTGCATGGATTTGAATTCCCCGGCCCAAACAGGGGCGCAAAAAAAACTGCCCATGCCTGTCGCCAGCACAACAGCGCCGAAAATCTGGCTAAAGCGCAAAAATATCACGGTTCCCTTCCGCATCCTTATATTACGGCACGGTCGGCCAAGGCGTTCGCTAGGTCCGGTTCATTTCAAACTCTGTGCGTCTACCAATGACACATTCCGGCAAGAACTTGAAAGGCACGCGAGCCAACCGGAAACTCTACGGTCCCTTGGCGTAGCGTGTTCCGACCGCTATCACATATCTCCCAAGAACGCAAAATGGCTTTTCAACGGCGATGCGGCAACGGCGTGAACCAGCCGTTGATACCCGGTAATCATGACTTCTGCAGTCCGCACCGCCAGAGCCATATAGAGACAATCGAAAATACTTCTATCCGTTAGCATGGCCAGTTGCAGCGCCGACCCGGCCAAATCAGAAACCGGAATTTTCATCACTGGAAAGCTGTCCGCATCCGTCAACAGATTCATCGCTTCATTATGTTGCTTCAGTCGGAAATGGAGAAATGTGTCATAGGCGTAAGATATGATAGAGCGCCGCTATGGAGACCGTTATATCCAATCCACACCGTCATTATACCGAGGCCGAAAATCGCATGGTCGCGGTCGTCGGCTGCGGAAGACAACGGAGAGAGTGGGATTCGAACCCACGGTGGAGTTACCCCCACACACGACTTCCAATCGTGCTCCTTAAGCCACTCGGACATCTCTCCAGAGTAAATGGCACCATGGCCAATAAAAAGCCAACATACAGACCGGGGCGAAATACGTCAATTGCCGCCGCGGTTTGCCGGCATCGCAGCATTACACATTGCCACTGCAACTTGGCCCCTCCGGGTTGATTTAGCTATAATAATGGCAGCGGTGCATGACCCGGATCATCAACAGGATCTTGGCAGAAGCGGTGTTACGCGGCTCCAAGGAGGTTCAACCATGATTTCTCAACATGGCCCAACCGTGCGAGTCTGGGTTGCACCTCTGGCGCTGGGCCTATGCGTAGGGGTGATGGCGCTCTTCAGAGCCGTCAGTTCCGCCGATCAAATATCCCTAACGGGCAATCGGGTGATTTCCGGCACGTTGTATCGCCAGGGCGATATGTACGTGATTCAACCGGACAAGGGGCCGGCTTTTAAGGTTCCGCTGGACGCGGTGACCGGCATTGTGATGGGGCCGGCGGCCAATACGCCGGCCGCGGCCCTGCAGGCCTGGCAGACGCTGCAGGGCCAAATAACGCAATCATCGGATATTAAAAAGATCATGGCGATGATCAGGGCGTATTTGAATAAATACCCCCATTCGCCAAGCTTGGCAGCGGCACGGCAATCACTGGCAAAATATGGGCAAATTCAGGCCAGGGGCTGGGTCAAATTCGGCGGGCACTGGATTCCTTCAGTCCGACGAAATCAAATGCTGGCGAGTTTGCAGGCGCAAACGGCCGCGGCATTAAAGGCCCTCACCGCCGGACAATGGGCCAGGGCCCGCAGTCAAACCGCGGCGGTATTGAAGGTATTTCCCCAATTTTATGATGCACTGATTGTCGATGGCGTGGTGCAATACCGCATGGGCAAAATTCTCGCAGCCCGCCGCGATTTCCATCATGCGGTGAAAGTCGCCCCGGATCAGCCTGTCGCCTGGAATGATCTGGCCATTGTCGCCTTCCGGCAGCGGCTGGAACCGGAAGCGCTGCGCGATTATACCAGCGCCTTGCCTCTGGCTGCCGGCAGCCGGAAGCTGCTGGACAACATCGCCGCCGCCTTGCACAGTTATAAGCACTCGCGTAACACCGTGCTGTATAAAAATCTGGCGCGATCGTTTCATCTGGCGGATATGCAGATGCAAAAGCGAATGGTGCGATTTGGCCTGTACCGATACGGCGATACGTGGGTGACCAAGGCCCAGTTCCGGAAGTTGCGAAGACGCGTCCATGCGTATCACCAGGCCAAAGCCGCCCTGCAAACACAGTACAACACCGCACGCCGGGATCTGAACAATACCGAGCAGCAACTCCAGCAGGTAGCCACCCAGATCAGCAACCTCACCATCCAGATTGTGAATTTACAGGTTCAGCAGCAATTTTATGCCACGCAGACCGGTGTGTATAACCTCGGCACGCAGTTGCTGATTAACAATTATTCTACGCAGTTAAACGCCCAGCAGGCTCTGCAAACGAAATTGCTCCGGCAAAAGGATGCCATCATCGCCGCCATGCAGCGAATGCGTGGAATCGCCCGTAAAATGCAACGCCATCCGGTACAGATACAGTACACCGGCAACCAGCAATTGATGTTACCCACGGATCTGGTCCCGCCGCCGGCCAGGCCCAGGACGCCCGCATCCGGTTCCACTAGTTTTGTGCCGCGGCCGGGACTGATCGGCTTGCCTGTGGTCTGGCAGTTGCCCGCATTGCCGCGCCCCATTCCCGCCGCCGCGCTCGTACAGGACAATTCTTCGCTGCTTCCTGCGTATTATCCCGGGTTTTTCACGGTCGGGCCGGTATATCCGCCATACCAGCCGCTGGGTTTCCCGTTTTGCCATCGGCGGTTCCGGGGCAAGCCGCTTTTCGACATGGGGTCGCCCATGGGTCGCAGTGGCGGTTGGAATGGCCAGGTGATGGTTTTGCCAAGGGGCAAATAGCGGTCGGCTTTGAAGGTGCCGGCCGCGGGAAGGCCACTCCAGCGGGCCAATGCCTGCGGTTTAGCTTAGGTTTTAAATGATAAGTTTGGACACCGGATCTGGCCGGGCGATGGTGGAGGCTGGCTGCGTGATGCCGGCGCTGATTTCTTCCTGAACTTTGCGCATCAGCTCCATATATTCCGTTTGTGCCGCCATCAGCCGCTTGAGCAACGGATGAATCGCAATACTTTGCTGAAGCGACTGGGCTTTTTGCTTTTCGGCAATTTCAATGGGTTGCATGCTGGCTTCCTTGGCGGCCAGAGATTCCATGAGTTCATCAAATTGGCGAAGCAAATTTTTAGCCGCCAGGTCCAGATCCAGTTGCCGCACGATTTCCTGATAGGTCTTCATGGCCGGCTGGGTGGCGATGAGGTTGCCGAGTTTTCTGGCTTCGGCCAGTAGTAGATCATGGTCGGGCATTAAATTCTCCTTGTGAACCGTATGGACCTCGGCGCTGCCGAAATTACAGCGGCAGTATACCGGCCCCTGCCAGCGACGGCCAGCGGAGGTCAAGCCCAAAGTTAAAATATCCGCTTTGGATGGACGTGGCGCGGTGGGTTTTGGAGAAGTGGTGGTGACGTGACACGTAGGTTGGGGCAACGGTGGTGATGCGGCTACTGATGGGCGAGTTTTGTAACTGCCCGCACGTCCTCCAATAGATCGGGCAGGTGCAGACGTACCACCTGTGAGACGATCACGGAATCCAAGGAGTCGTAGCCGTGCGCGATAACGTTGCGAAAGTCGATGATACGGCGGGCATGACGAATCTGCGCGAACACCTGTGGATCGGCACGTTCCAGCCGCCGCAGGGCCTCGCCGATGATTTCGCATTGCCGCTCCACCAGCGACCGCACCAGCACATCGGATTCATATTGTCGGGGCGTAAGGTCGGCGGCGAAGTTCACAATGGCTGCCCCGGCTTGCCCCACATCCGTTAACAGTTTAAGCGCCTCAGGCTGCATAAAGGGTCCTACGGCTGCGATCAATGACCTGCCGAAAATACGGATTGCGAATCGCACGGGCCATCACCAAATCCACATCCCGGCCCAGAGCGTCGCGCAACGCGGCGATCAGGTCCAAGTAAAGTTCCGCCAGGCGTGGCTCGGCATCCGGGCTGAACTCCACCAAAAAGTCCACATCGCTGCGCTGACCATCAAACCGCCCCTCCTCCGCTGCAGAGCCGAAGACTTCCAGCCTACAAACATGGAACCTCCGGCACAACGCTTCGATCCGCGATTGATGCTGTACAATAAGATCAATCATCGCACACAATCCATTTCCGCCGGTTACCATCGGCCGACGCGAGATTCCGAGGGGCTTTGTGGCGCAACGGCAAGCAGGCCTGCGCACAAGGATGGCGGCTATCCTTTTACACAAACCAATATACAAACCAAAATGCCCAACGGCAAGGATGGCACTGGCCTTTGTCAAGCCAAAATTAAAATGGCCGGTACTTAACCAAAGTTAAAATGTCCTCCTTGGCGGTGGCAGATTTAAGCGATTTTGGTTATGCTGGCGGCTTGTTTGGCGTAGAGGATTAACAGCATGGCGTTTACTCCATTTAAAGCCGCAGTGGCCACTCCCGATGCACTGGTTTTTGACGGGGAGGTGACCATGGTTATTTTACCCGCACACGATGGCGGCCTAGGCGTGCTGAACCGGCATGCTTCGTTTGTTACCCGTCTGGGCGTTGGCCTTTTGAAATTGGATATGGGTATGGAGAGTACCCGCTTTATTGTCAACGGCGGTTACGCTCAGATGCGCGATAACGTCCTTAACATTGTCGCCGAAGAAGCACTGCCCGAAAAACAGATTACCGCGGAATTCGTGGACCGGGAAAGAGCCAAAGCAGAGACCCTCGGCCAGGACACGCCGGACATGGCCGTGCGGCGTCGATTGGCGCTGGACCGTGTGGCCGCGATGGACATGTTGCTGGAAGCTTAAAATAATACCCGCATCACGCTGCTGTGTTTGCCCACGGGCGTCTGCGGCGGGGCCTGTTACGGCCAAGGCAAACCCATGCAGATTCCGGCAGGTTTTGTTAAAAATGCAGGTTTAATTTCACGCCATTGGCCTGTATCTGCTTCACCAGCGCATGCAAGTCGTTGACGGTACCCTTGAGTTCATGGGTCAAATCCAGCAGAGAGTTATACAACCGCGGATCTTTCACGAAGCGCCCGGCAGTTCCGTGCCCGGCGGCAATGGCCTGGGTAATTGTATCCAGATGCTCCAGCAAATCCGTCAAATGCACGCTCACGGCGGCAATCCTGTGTTGTGTGCTTCGGGCCGCTTTCCCCACGTTGGCTGCGGCATGATTGGCGCTGGCCAGCACGGTGTTGGCGCGGGTAACCGTTCCGTTGAGTCTGGTTAGAATGGCCTTGAGTTCCTTCGATGAGGCTGCGGCATTGGCCACAATCTCCCGGACTTGCGCCTGCAGTTTTTGATCTGCCATCAGGTGGTTAAAGGACTGGATAGTCACATTCAGTCGCTGCACCAAGGCACTCATGTTGCCAAGGTTGGCGGAAGAGGCGGCATGTCCGGCGGCCTGAG
>JAJZNX010000148.1 GCA_021852275.1 Planctomycetota bacterium
AGTCGCCTTTCGTTACCTTTGTATCCTTCTGTTCAAAATCCGCGATCTTCGTTCTTCGTGTTGAAAACGTTTTTTCACAACGTCATCCGTCTTTGGTGTTTTTAGAGTCTTTCGTGGTTAATCATTCGCCCCGATCCTGCAACCGACAACCCACAACGGGCAACCCGCGGCGCAGCCGCGCCGCGTTACCCCCAACCATGCCCCGCCTATCACCCATCAGCGGAACTCCCGATGGAAGGCTCATTCCCGATGGCTATCGGGACGCAGCCGAGCCTCGTTCCGCCCGACCGCAGGCCCCTAAACCGCCCGCGATCATTGACAAGTAAATACGTGCATCGCCGCAACGCCTGCAGCGAAAACGGCACCGCATTCCTTGCGCTCTACTGTTCTCCCTCCCACGTTGAGGCAGGATGCCGAAATCCCGATGTGTTAGGAAAAAAGCCATCGGGATTCTCGCGGCGTGCAGGCCGCGTGGCCCCGTCGAAGCCTCAGGCCATGCACCACACCCAAATAAGGAATTCGACCCATGCCCATGTTGCGCCTGCAACCAGCACAAAACCGACCTCTAACCCGGAAAATTAAAAATGTTTGGCCATCTTGGCCATCTTGGCCACCTTACCTCAAAACCCCAACAAAACCGCCAATTTTTCAACTTATCCAAGATGGCCAACCCCAAATACCTTGGCCATCTTGCCCCTCACCGTTGCCACCGCCCTGCGTACCTCAGCGTCCGGAGTTTATCCCGCTTGCCTATAACAACATTTAGTCATCGGGACGCCTCTGCGTGAATACGTATCTCCCATCACGCCTTCTTCCGGTAATTCTTCGTGTCTTCGCGCCTTCGTGTCTAACCGTTCTCCCGCCTCACGGTCCGCCGCCCGTTGAGGCACGGATGCCGAAATCCTCGATGCGGCAGGAGCCAAGCATCGGGACTGACCGCCGGTCGCAGCCCGCGACCTCCGCGTCTTTGCGGTGAAACAACGTCTCCCGGCATGCAGCCGGCACTGGTGTAACCACACGCTTTCGCGGATAATTCTGCTCATGGGTCGGGCGATACAGGAGAATTAAACCATGCCAGATTGGACACTTTCCGCATTTTCTGATGAAGCCGGAGCTTCCTGCGACGAGCAAATTGCCGCCTTACAAAAAGCCCGCATTTCGCGAATGGATCTGCGTTCCATCGACAACTTCAACTGCACCGTATTGCCCGTGCCGCACGCCCGGGAGGTTCGCCGGAAGCTGGATGCGGCAGGAATTCAGGTGCAGATGTTTGGCAGCCCGATTGGGAAAATTGACATTGCCGATGATTTTGCCATCGATGTTCAAAAGCTGGAACATCTGGGCCAACTGGCTCCGATACTGGGCTGTCATGCGGTGCGAATTTTCAGTTATTACAACAAAGCCGATCAACCCCACGACGCCTGGCAGGCGGAAACTCTGCGGCGACTGCGCGAACTCTCCGCTCTGGCCACCAAGCTGAAGCTGGTGCTTTACCATGAAAATGAGCGGCACATTTTTGGCGACCTGTGCCAGGATGTACAGACCATCGCCCGCGAGCTGCGCCGGCCGGAGGGGGCATTTCGCCTGATTTTTGATTTCGACAATTACAACCAATCCGGTGAAAACGTGTGGGAAAACTGGCTGCGCCTGCGCCAGCTCACAGATGCCTTTCACCTGAAAGATTCACGTGCCGGCCAGCATCAACCGGTAGGGCTGGGCGACGGCTACGTGCGGGAAATTCTTTCCGATGCGCTCCAGCATCGGTGGGCAGGGCCTCTGGCCGTGGAACCGCATTTGTCTCATTCCGGTGCGGTGGCGCAGACCGGGCCTTCCGGTACGGCCAACGTAGCTTATTCGAAAATGCCGACTGCGGAATCTTTCCACATCGCCTGCACCGCGGCAACAGGCCTCTTGGCGCAGGTGGGGGCATCCTATCACTAAAGCGTTGCCGACCAGCGGCGGATACCCGCCGGTGTATGTAAAAGGGACCAACCCCATGGTCGAAATCGACACGACCGGTACCTCGGTTCCACCGGAGCAGCCGACAGAAGGCATCGCCGGGCAGATTCGCCACGGCCGCAAGCTTTTTATCGCCATGGCCGTGGCCTATACGCTGGGCAACTTCAATGACAACTTCAACAAGCAGGCGGTAAGCCTTTTAGCGCTTAGCCACCATCACACGGGCCTGCCCGGATTGATTACCATTTTGTTTACCCTCCCGTTTCTGCTGTTTTATGCCACCGCGGGATGGCTGGCGGATCGATTTCCGCGGCGTAATGTCATTATTATCTCCAAAGTCATGGAACTGGCGTTTCTGGGGCTGGGTGGCGTGGGCATTATGACGCTCAACTGGCCGCTGATTGTAACGGTGATTTTTCTGATGGCTCTGCAGGCCACTATTTTCGGCCCGGCCTTAAGCGGCTGCATTCCCGATGTTTACCCGGAAAGTTACGTGGTGCATGCCAATGCCCGGCTTACTTCCGCAACCACCGCGGGCATTCTGCTGGGCGTAGTGGCCGCGGGCCTGGCACTGAATCTCAAGGGCACCTTTCACGGCCTGCCGCTGGGGCGATTGGTTGCGGCGTGCTCGCTGCTGGTGGTATCAGTGATCGGGCTGCTGGTGAGTTTTGGTGTTCCGTATCGGCCCGCCGGCAACCCGAAAGAACCATTCCCCTGGGCCGGTCCTTTAAGCTCGCTGCTGGATCTGTGGGGCTTGCGGAGCGATCGGCTTCTCTCGGCTGCCGTTATCACGTATACGTATTTCTGGTTTATCGCCGGCTTGCAGATACTTTTCATCAATAAAATGGGGGAGGTGCAGTTCGGACTTAATGATGCCACCACCAGCTATCTGGCCCTGGCGGAAATGCTGGGCGTGGTGGTGGGAGCCTTGGCGGCGGGCAAGATAATCGCCAAAGACAACGGCCTGTGGGTAACACCCGGGGCCACCGGGGCGCTGGGCCTGTTTTTGTGCCTGTCCGGCCTGGCCCCGCTTTTCCCGGGCCACGGACGGATTATTTTCCTGTTGTCCATGCTGGCCTGTGCCGGTGTGGCCGGGGGCCTGATGATGGTACCGCTGGGAAGCTTTTTTCAGACCCGGCCGGAACCCCGCAAACGCGGACGTGTGATTGCCGCAGCCAGTTTTGCTTCATCCGTGGGCCTGTTGGCGGCAGGCATTATCTACATTCCGCTCCAGAAATATTTGCAATCCTCCACCATTTTTGTGCTCATGGGCCTGATAACATTTCCCGCGGCTTTGGCGGTGGTACCGGTTTTTGCCAGGCGCAAACCCGGCCAGATAACCTCAGAGGTAAAATAGGCATGTGTTCTCAGGTAACATCTGCTGTCAGCACACGCAAACCCGGCCGGCCACGACGGTCGGCCCAGTTGCTGTGCCTGCTGACCCGTCGGGTGTTGGCGTTACGCTACCGTGTTCGCATCAGCGGTATTTCAGAAGTAAAGTCGCGCGGCACACAGGGCATTTTGTTTTTGCCCAATCATCCTGCACTTATTGATCCCGTCATTGTTGTGGCCCACCTGCACGGAACCTTCGGCGTGCGGCCGCTGGCCCTGGAAAACCAGGTCAACAAGCCGCTGATTCGCCCGCTGGCCAATCTGCTGGGCGTTTTGCCGATTCCCGATATGTCCAGTACTGATGCCGCCAATGCCGGCAAAGCTCAGCATGCCATTGAACTGTGCATTCAAGCTCTGGCCCGAGGCGAAAATGTACTGCTGTATCCGGCCGGGCGCATCATGCGCCAACAGGTGGAAACTCTGGGCGGGGTCAGCGCGGTGCATCGCATTCTGGCCAGGTTGCCGGATATACGGGTGGTGCTGGTGCATACCACCGGTCTGTGGGGCAGCAGCTTTGGCTGGGCGGCCGGAACGCCGCCACAACTGGGCCGGGGCCTCCTGGAACATATACCTTCGCTGCTGGCCAGCGGCGTGTGTTTTGCACCCAAACGGAACGTTGACCTCGTCCTGGCCGAACCGGCGGATTTACCGCGCCATGCCGACAAGGCCATCCTGAATGCGTATCTGGATGCGTTTTATAATCAGTCCGCTCCACCGGCACTGTACGTACCGTATAGCCGCTGGGAAAAAGGTGGTTCCCGCCAAATGCCACCGCACGCTGCCGCTGTGGCCACCGGCAATACTGGCGCAGTGCCGCCGGCCACCCGGCAAATTGTGCTGGATTACCTGCGCCAGGCCACCGGCGTAACCGATCTGCAGGACCACCAGCAGTTGGCCCGCGATCTGGGCCTGGATAGCCTGGCCACCACCGACATTATCTTCTGGCTGGAAAAGGAATTTGCCGTGCAGGTGCCCAGTGTGGAATCGGTACACACAGTGGGCGATGTACTCACGGCGGCGTGTGGCAAACTCTCCGGCACAGCGGCGGATGCCCGTGTACCGCCGGCCTCAGCCGCGTGGCTGGCCGAGCCGGTCCGGGTACGGGCACAGCTTCCCGCGGGCAACACGGTGCAGGAGGTGTTTTTGGCGCAGGCCGCCCGGAACCCCGGGCGCGTGATTGCCGCCGATATGCAGCGCGGGCTGCGCACCTATCGCGACCTGATCACCTCCATCCTGGCCCTGCAACCGAAAATTGCTGCCATGCCGGGTCAATACGTGGGCATTTTGCTGCCCGCATCTGTGGCCGTGGACACCGTTTTTCTGGCGGTTCTTTTTGCCGGTAAAACGCCGGTGATGGTGAACTGGACCGCCGGCCAGCGCAACGTGCAGCACAGCCTGGACCTGCTGGAAGTGCAAAAGGTATTGACGGCAAATTCCTT
>JAJZNX010000184.1 GCA_021852275.1 Planctomycetota bacterium
GGTAAGGGGGCTTTCTGCCCACAACCGTAGAAAACCAGCATCCATGCCACCAACGCATCTACAACCGTGCATGTGTAGAAGCTGCCGCGATGACCGTGAATAATCCGGGTTAGTGACATGCATGTCAACGGGCGTGTCACGACGGAAACAAGGAAAAGCAGAAGGCTGCGATTGATCCGGAGTGTATTGGCTTCCCTGCCCCCAACGTGACGACTGCGTGTGTTGTGGAGGCCCTTTAAGCAGCGAAAAGTTTAGGAGAGTCCGCATGCCACATTTGAATATTGCTGCGTGCAAGCTGGCAACTTGCGCTTCGTTCTTTTTAATCGCGAGTACAGTTGCGTTTAGCTTAACCCAAGTGGTTCAAGCTCGTTCAGAGGTGATTGATGTAAATGGCCAGAGTCCGGGCAGAGTTTTTGAGGGGATCGGGGGTGAAAGTGCCGGGGCATCCACGCGGTTGCTGGTGGATTACAATCGGAAGCAGCGGGATGAAATTCTGAATTATCTTTTCAAGCCGGATTTCGGTGCGGCCTTGCAAAATCTGAAATGTGAACTCGGTGGCGACACGAATTCCACCGACGGCACCGAGCCGGCATATTTTCGCAGCCGCTATGAATATCAACACCCCAAGGCCGCGTATTTTGCGCGTGGTTATGAAACGTGGCTCATGCAACAGGCCCGGAAACGTAATCCGAACATTCGAATAGGACTGCTGCAATGGGGCGCGCCGGGCTGGCTGGGTGATCATGTGGCTCCCGATGGCCCGCGAAGCCGGAAATATTATTCGCAGGACAATGCCGATTACATCACCCGGTGCGTACAATGTCTCAATCGCTTCGATCATATCCGGATCAATTATGTGGGCTGCTGGAATGAACAGGGTTATAACGTACCATGGATATTGAAATTGCGACACACGCTGGATATTGCCGGGCTGCGGTATGTTCACATTGAAATGGCGGATTCATTTGATTGGAATTCGCTGGTACACAATATTAAGACGAATCCGGCTTTTGCCAAGGCCATTTCCGCCATCGGCCGCCATTATCCCGGCTACCAGTCCACGCCACAGGCGCGGGCCTTACATATTCCGCTGTGGTCGGGGGAGGACTGGAGTGGCGCGCAGCCCTATACGGCCACCTTGGCCAAACTGCTGAACCGCAACTACATTGAAGGCCGCATGGTGCGAACCATTATCTGGGCCTTGGATACGTCCTACTACAACAATCTCCCGGCGGCCGATGATGGACTGCTGCTGGCCAATGAGCCTTGGTGCGGCCATTTTCAAGTCAACGGCCCGATCTGGGCCGTTGCACAAACTACCCAATTTGTACAGCCGGGCTGGCAATATCTGAATTCAGCGTGTGAATTACTCAAGGGCCACGGTAGCGTGGTGGCATTAAAAAGTCCGCATGGACATAACTTCAGCATCATCATTGAAACCGAAGATGCCACAAAGCCGCAACGAATCAAGATTCAAATCTCCGGCGGTCTGCCTGATAACATTCCGCTGCATGTGTGGCGATCCTTGCCGCATGATTATTTCAAGCAACAAACAGATATCACGCCGGTCAACGGCAAGGTCACGATAAATCTATTACCTCATGCCATCTATTCCATCACCACCACCACGGGTCAACATAAGGGGAAAGTGGCATTTATTCCCGCCGCCGAAACCTTTCCGCTGCCATACAAAACCAATTTATCGCACGGTGATCTGGCGGAAATGCCACGGTATTTTTCCGACCAGGAAGGAGCTTTTGATATGGCTCCATCACCAGATGGCAAGGGGCAGGTTGTTGAGCAGATGATTACAAGGCTGCCCATCCCATGGCATAAGCAGTACCAGCCCCGGCCCTTCACCATTTTGGGAGCCTCTGATTGGCATAATTATGAAGTTTCCTGTGATGTGCGTCTGGCCGGCAGCGGTTCGGTGGGTCTTATCGATCGCGTGGCCAGAATTAATTGGCGATTCTCACAATCCAATGGCTACCGGGTGATGCTTCATGCCAATGGATCATGGCAACTCCTTGCCGTGCATCAACTTCTGGCCAATGGGTGGGTAACGCCGCCGGGGACATCCTGGCATCGCCTTAAACTGGTGTGTGAGGGACCCACCATCACGGCTTATCTGGATGGCAAACAGCTGGCACTTGTAAAAAATGAAAATTACGCCAACGGAATGCCGGGGTTGGCCACCGGCTGGAACCACGCCTGGTTCAAAGACTTCTCTATCAAACCACTTCCACATCTGATCTGGCGCAATCTGGCGTTGGGAAAACCTGCAACCGCCTCAAGTGAATGGAGTAATCTATATGCCCCCAAGTTTGCCGTTGATGGCAATGTAAAAACCCGTTGGAATACAGCGTGGGGAAAGGCGGCTGGACAATGGCTGGCTATCGACCTTGGTAAAGTCATGCGTGTAAGCCGCGTTGTGATTCAGCAATTGGGTGGGCGCATTGAAGAATTCAACGGATGTTCCACCAGAATTCGATGCTTCGCAGGGCCATACGGGGCCGTAAAATCAATGGTTTTTGCGTCTTGACGGCAGCTTCTTTCTCGTGGCCACGTGGACACCTCGATGGGGAAGCACGGCCGGCAGGGTGACCTGCGCCTTTTCCAAAAGACGCTGCACCGATTCATGCGGCTTGGGGATGCAGTTGCACAGCGGCCTGCCTTGGATCACCAACTGCATCATGCAGAGCGTTTTGAGTTTATCAAGGCCCTCCGGTACCGTGGCATCAATGCTCTGCCATCGACGGGCCAATTCCTGCACCAGCCGGTAGGCCAGCATGATCACCAGAGCATGGCCCCGTGTGCGCCGGGCCAGACGTACATGCACCGGACGCATTTCCAATTGAACCGTCTTGCTGGTTCGGAACGCCCACTCCACCAGAGCCAGGTCCTTGTAACGGGCGTGAACATTTTTGGCATCCGCCTGTGCGGGGGTCAGATCCGTCTTGAGGACATAGCAGCCGTCGAGCTTCTGCTCTTCGGCCAATGCGGATTCATCCTTACCCAAGGAGATGACTCGTTCCTGAACGGTTACCTGTACCCAGGCATCAAGCCGCAGTTTACGGCACTGGGTGGTGATCTTATCCACCGCCACCTGAACCTGAGCCTTGGAATGTTCTTCAAGGTATTGATTCAGACGATCCACCTGCCGCTGCAGGGATTGCAGCTTGTTCCGGCGTGACTCATCCATCTCGGCGGCACGGATCGGATTGCGACGCACGATATACCTGGGGCCGTCATCCGAGACCACTTCCGCCAGTTCCTGATCAAAGAGTGACATGTCCAACACGCCGCTGGCCAGCAGGGATTCAATCTGCGGTTTGGTGATCGCGGTGATGTAGTGGAAGCCATGGGTGGCCAAATCTTCCATCTGGCGTCCCCGGATCATTCCACGATCCCCGACGAACGTCACCTCACCTCCGCCGAAGCGTTGGGCAACCTTGCGAATCTGACTGGCCAGGGTGGCGGTATCCTGGGTATTGCCGGTAAAGACCTCAATGAATAAAGGCTCTCCCCGGGCGTTGCACAGCAGTCCGATGACGATCTGCCGTTTGCCCCTTTTGCCATCCCGGTTATAGCCGAAGGCGGCCAATTCGTTCTGAACCCCTTCGAGATAGCTGCTGGTGACATCGTAGAGAAAAAGTCCTGTCGAGCCGGATCGTTTCGAGCTTGCAAAGAGTCGATCTTCGATATCCTGCTGGTGCTCATCAAGCCAATCCAGATTCTCGTAAAGATCATCCTCATTAAAACTCTCCAACCCCAGAATATCACAGGCACAGTGGCCGGCGGCCAAGCGTACGGCCGAGAGACGCGATCCCTGATCGAGGACACGGGCGATGACCTGCCAGAGGGCCAATTTGCCCTGACGGGTCGAACCCAGAGCCGCCTGGATTCCCAGCTGCCGGGCCAGATCGTAGAGCGTCCAGATCGCTCCGACGGAGGTTCCCTGCTGCAGGGAGACATCTTCGCGTAGCGATACCAGGGAGGTGAGATCATGTTTGTGACGGAGGGCGAGCCTGATGGCCTGTATTTCATCGGGTGAGCAACGGGAGAGATTGGCGATGGTACGATGTTTGACTTTGCCATCCTGGCGATAAGACTCGCGTAGGAGATGTCGAACGTATTTACCGGATTTGGCTTCATCCAGATGCATAGTGGCCACTATGATAGCGAGAATAAAAAGACAAGTAAAGTGAAACACATAAACACACCAATATTTTAGTGGCTACACATAAATGCAAAAAAACGCACGTAACCAAAGGCGAAACAACATCTTACGTCAAAACTGCCTCTGGAACATCGGATTCAAAATTCAGTACCACGCCGATGGTCATTGGCGCACCGCTTTCAGCGGGAACATGAAGGGAAAGGATGTGATGGCGGTGCATTTCCACAGCATCCGAACGCGCCGTATTCGGATACTGATATTAACCACTACAAAAAACATAACGCCATCCATAAGGGAATTTGAAGTGTATCGGTAAATGGCGGCAATCACGCGGAGAAATATACCCGCGGCCAACGGTCGCGGCTTTCTGAGCGAAGTCGAGCGGTAACACGGCGACGCGCGGGCAAGGTGTGATTTGACAACTGCGCCCGGCGTCAATAACCTACAATTTTGATAGACATTGCGGAGGTATCATATGGGCAGATTATACTCAAACATTACTCAGACCATGGGCAATACACCAATGGTGCGCATCAATCGGCTTGTTCCGCCAGATCACGCTACGGTTTATGCGAAATGCGAATTTTTCAAC
>JAJZNX010000144.1 GCA_021852275.1 Planctomycetota bacterium
CAGTACATTGAGCAGGGACCGGAAGTATGGAAGGTTCGCATTGGTAAAGTGTAATAACCGCCATGGGCGGGCTGTTGGTTTACCCTCGTAATGGCAGCTCGCCCTCTTTTACGAGGTTGTATCCTTGGCCTCATTTGGAATTAATCATGATTATCAAAGATATAGAAAGTCTTTCGGATTTCCGCACCGATCAGTACAAAGCGGTCACGCTGGGAGGCGGAGGAAACTGCAAAGCAATGCTGGTGTGTTTGGAGGCTGGGCAGTTTATTCCGGTTCATCAGCCCGGAATCGATTTGTGCCTGCTGATTATAGACGGCGAGGGCATTTTGTCTGATGGTCAAACGGAACAGAAGGCCGGCCCCGGTGATTTCCTGTATTCCGCTGCCGGTGAAAGTCGCGGGGTTATGGCCAAGACTCGAATGCTCGCATTGGCGGTTGTTTCACCCCCGCCGGTGCCTAAAGATCATGAAACAGTTCAACGTATGTTAAAGGAAGGCCGGTGGCGCGATGCCGATACGGATCATATCATTGGACGTACCTGATCCGCGCGAACGCCATCAGCCTGCGAATGGCTGGTGGCGATTTCCCGTGCTTGTCGCGGCGATTGCCGTGATGGCGCTGGGGATTTGGGGAGGATTGGTTCGCCTGGGCTGGGCGTGGCCCACGCCCATGGGAGCCGTTGTGGATCATGGCGCGATCATGATTGGCGGCTTTCTCGGAACACTGCTGGGGTTGGAGCGGGCGGTAGCGCTGGGTTGGAAATGGTGTTATCTGGGCCCGGCGGCCAGCGCTGCTGGCGGAATATTGCTCATTGCCGGAGCCTCGCCCCTGTTGGGCGGCGGCCTGATTCTCGCGGCCAGCATGGTCATGGCGCTGGATTTCGTATTTATTATCCGGCGGCAGATGACGGTGTTTACGCTGGTTATGGCCGGCGGCGCGGCCGCATGGGTGATCGGAAACCTGCTATGGTTGGCTGGTAGACCAATTTATCAGATGGTGTTCTGGTGGATTGGATTTCTGGTGCTGACGATAGTCGGAGAGCGTCTGGAATTAAGTCGGCTGCTGCCGCAATCGGCGCGAAAGCAGCGAACTTTTCTGACGGTGGCGGGGTTGTTCGCACTGGGAATGATCTTGACGCTTATCTTTCCGGGTCTGGGCGAAAGCGTTGCCGGTATTGGTTTGTTGATGTTGGCGGTCTGGCTATTCATCTATGACGTGGCGCGCCATACCGTGCGACAAAGCGGCTTAACCCGGTTTATAGCCGTATGCCTGCTGGCCGGATATTTCTGGCTGGGCATTGGCGGAATTCTGGCAATCGTCCATGCCGGCGTGATTCCGATGTTGCATGGACACCCTTGGATTGCGTCCGCGATGGGGCCGGGGTTTGCGTATGACGCCGTGTTGCACGCGATCTTTCTGGGGTTTGTTTTTGGCATGATCTTTGGCCACGCCCCCATTATTTTCCCGGCAATTCTGGGCGTGCGGATGAGATTCAGTCGGCGGTTCTATTTGCATCTGCTGTTGCTGGAAGGCTCGGTGGCATGGCGCGTCTTATGCGATATCAGCGGTGGCTGGTCCATGCGGGAATGGGCCGGGTTAATCAATGCGCTTGCCATACTGCTGTTTTTTGTCAATACTGTTACCTCAATCCGGTTTACATCCCGGCAGCCCGCGACAGTGATTGTTGAAGGTGTTTCATGAGCGTTGCAGTCAAGTTGTTAATTACGTTTCTGGTCTTCGCCGGCGTGGCGATTGCAATATTTATTGTTATTGCTGTTTCCACGAAGTTGCCGCCCCGGGATCAGCATGAGGTGCAGCGCCGCGGATACGCCATTCGGGGCTGGTGGTTTATGGGGCTTTGTCTGTTTGTGATTGCGGCGTTTGCCGCATCAATCCCTTTTTATCCCTATATGTCGGCGACTGCCGCACTGGCACCCGCGCGAAAAGTTCCTGTCATCGCGGAGCAATATGCTTTTATCATGCCCTCGCACCTGCCGGTGAATACGCCGATTATTTTTGAGGTGACATCCCGTGATGTGAATCACGATTTTGGAATCTACAACCCGCAGGGACATCTGATGGCTCAAGTGCAGGCCATGCCGGATTACACCAACTATTTACGCGTGGTATTTCAGGAACCGGGGCAATATTCCGCACGCTGTTTGGAATATTGCGGTATCGGACATGCCATCATGGCCAAGACGTTTACAGTGGGAGGCAAGTGATGATCATAACATCCGACAAAACCGGTCGTCGCGTGATGAACCTGTATATGGGCACGGGACTGGCATTGACCGCCTTGATGATGCTGGCGGGCTTGATGCTCCGGGTGTCACAGGCGGGTTGGATGCCCATGTCACCGGGCCAGTTTTATGCCCTGCTGACGCTGCATGGAGCGGGGCTGATTGTTGCATTGATGATGTGCGGCATGGGCGGCCTGTGGTTCTTAATGCGCCGTGAGACCAGCCTTAGCGCTTCCACTGCCGTGGTCGCATACAGCCTGGTTGTCGCGGGCGTGGCCGGAGTTCTTATTTCAACGCTTTTTGGCGGGTTCGCCGGGCTTTACACGTTTCTGGCCCCACTGCCCTTTCACGGTTCGTGGCCGAATTGGTCAACGGGTGTATTTCTCATCAGCATGGCGCTGATCACATTGGGGTGGATGGCTTGGTGCCTGCAGATGCTCGGCGCGGTGCTGCGCGCTTACGGCGGGTTGCGCGGGGCGCTGGCCTGGGATTTTGTCTGGCATCGGCAGGCGTTTGATGCTTCTGGTCGAACGGCCCCGCCGCCCCAGGCGTTCCCGGCTCTTATGGCGGGTTTTGACGGTATGTTGGCGGGCATGAGTGCCATGCTTCTTGGGGTGGCGTTGATTGTCCGCTGGATGGATGCCGGCGTGCTGATCAATCCTCTATGGGCGAAGAATCTGACCTATTTTTTCGCGCATACTTATGCCAATCTGATTATCTACATGCTGGTGGCCTTGATTTATGTCGGCATGCCTTATGCAACAGGGCGGAAGTACCACACCTCAGCGGTATTGGCGGTGGGCTGGTGGTGCTCAATGGTGCTTACCCTGACCAATTATTTTCACCACCTGTACATGGATTTTGTCCAGCCCGGACCGTTTCAGTACCTTGGTGAATTATCCAGTTATCTTAGCGCGCTGCCGGTGACGGCGGTGACAATATTCGGCGCGTTAATGCTGGTTTGGCGATCGGGCATGAAGTGGACGCTGGGGGCTATTTTCATGTATACCGGTTTAATCGGTTGGGTGGTGGGTGGAATCGGTGCGGAAATTGACGCCACTGTGCCTTTTAATGTGCATCTGCACAATACGCTTTGGGTGCCGGCGCACTTTCACACCTATCTCGTCGGCGGTTGCCTGCTGTTTGCGATTGGATGGGTGTTCTTATGCGTAGAATCACGCAGCCAACGCCGCACCGGTGCTCTGATGCGCTGGTTGATAAGCCTGCTGACATTTGGGGGCATGTCGGTGTTTTTGATGGGGTTTTATTGTGCCGGAGCGTATGGTGTGCCGCGGCGTTATTCCATCGAACCCCCGCCGGGGCCCGATCTGGCGAAAGTCGCGTCCATCGGAGCGATTATTATGATGATAGGCTTCTTTGTGGCATTGCTTGAAGGTGTTCGATTGAGATTTGGATATTCGAATGCCGCTGCGTGCGGAGAAAAAATACAGGGGGCCGGCGCATGACTGAAGCAACCAGTAAAGTGCGGTTGGTGCGTATGGTCATGGGGGTGATCGGCGCGGTCATTGCGGGTGGCGGTGTGATCGCACCTCTGGTTTCGCACGAGACGACAACCATCGCGGTGCATCATCTGCTGCATGCGGGTATGGCGGTTGGTGCGGGGTTGTTGGCCTTGTCGCTGCCCGCGACCCGAATTGATCGCGAACGAAGTTTTTGGATATGGCCGGCGGTCACTGCCCCGGCCATCGGCGTACTACTCATGTGGCCGTCGGAATATGCGCACCTTATATCGCATCCGTGGCCGCATTCGCTGGAACATCTGAGTATCGTGCTGGTCACGCTGCTGGCGGTGTACGCTGCACAGGCGTATGTGCGTGGACTGGGGTGGTTGATGTTGGTGCTGGTGGTGGCCATGGACGCGGCGTGCGCCGGTGGATTTGGTGTATCCCCCGGTCCAAGTTTTCTACTTAATCCGGTGCCGCGGCACAATGCCACGGCTTCCAGAGCCCGGCCCATTAATGCTGTGAAGAAAGCAATAACACTCCATGCGATGGGAGCGAATCTTTACAACACGATGGGGTGCAGCGGCTGCCACTCTGTGGACGGTGCCAAGGGCGTAGGGCCAAGCTGGAAGGATCTGGCGGGCTATCCGCAAAACTTATCCGACGGCAAGACGGCGATTGCGGATTACTCATTTCTACGCACCATGATCCTTGATCCGGGAAAAATGGATCTGGCAGGGTATCCGGCCGGTGTTATGCCCGATACGTATAAAGCCATGCTTGCGGGACCCAAACATCCGCATCAGACAGAACTTAACGCAATTATATGGTATATTAATACACTTAGTAACCGGGCCGGAAAAGCCAGTGAGCCGACGGTCCCCGACCAGGCGGCCAAGTAACGCGCCGCTTCCAAGCATAAGCTGCTGGTGCTGGCTTCGGGTGTTCGGCATGCACTTAAAGCGGAAGAAGAAAGCGAAGTGCTGGTGAGCGTCCATCTGGGTTCATAAACCGCTTTTGCGGCCCCGTTCGGAACAATTACAGCCATCCCATTGAATTGTTG
>JAJZNX010000155.1 GCA_021852275.1 Planctomycetota bacterium
AAATTGACAGTCATCTGCATAACTTACCAAATAATTGGCTGCGTGTGGCTATTATTGTTATTTTCACGCGAGAATAAGGAAACTGCGAAATAATTTAACCTTACCAACAATAACGATTAATATCGCATTTTATGGGAACACAGGCAAAAAACGGCACAAAATCAGCGATGGCGGCTCTTGCGAGACCGGCAGATTTACCGTGATACCGTGCCGACCTTGGCAGGTGAACCCAGCCTTATGCGGCAACCGCAGGATTCACGTACTACCAGATCCGCGCTAAGCTGTACGTGCATTGGCGGAATGCCGGGAGTGTTGATCCGTTGAAGCATGCATTGATACGCGGCCAGGCCGTCAGCCCGGCCCGGCGGATGACACACCCCGGTTGCGCTGGCAAATTGACAGGTCCATCATGGTCCATTCTCAGGGCAATGCGGCTGACTGCTTGGCATTCTCGCCCGTCCGGTAGTTGGCCGAGAGGAACCACCAGATGTGCTCATGCGGAGTTTGGACCGGTCACATTTGATGTCGCATGGATCGGCGCTCCTCATTTTCGTGCCCGTGGTTTTTTCCTGACCATCTTGCCCTGTTCCGGCACCAGACTGTACCGCGGCGCATAACCGAAAGTGCGCTGTGCCAGATCAATGGAAAGCAGCGGTGCTCGCCCGACCAGCGGTCGGCGAAGGCTTGCGGTCAGGTCAGGGCGGAATCGTCGGAGTATCTCCATCGTCGGCTCCGGGCAGGTGGTGTCTGCAGCACCGAGTGTGTAAACGCCCGAGACCGGCAGATTCGGCGATTCCAGGGCCTGGCGAATCCCAGCGGCAACGTCCGCGACATGTACCCACTGGTAAAGACCTGGCTCCCACGTCGTGGTCGGCACCATATTGGCGCGGCGCTGTTCATACATCTCCGGCGTCCATACGCCGGCGAATCGCAAGGCCGCGGTTGTCAGGCCGTAGGCCCGGGAGAACGCCGCGCAGGTCATTTCGTTGCAGAGTTTGCTAAGGCTGTAGGGATCTTCCACCACGGGGACAAAGCTCTCTTCCAAGGGCATGGTTTCATACACGGGCGGCTTTCCACTTAAGCGCCAAGCGAAAGTACCGAAGGCGTTAATACTCGATGCAGCCAAAACACGTCGAACTCCGGACAGACGCGCCGCATCGAGCACGACATAGGTGCCGACGGCGTTGATTTCCATGATGCGTTTGCCATGCTCCGGCAAGCCATCGGTGATGGCCGCCAGATGAATGACAGCATCAACTCCACTCGCCGCCTTACACATGGCGGCCAGATCGGTGATATCCGCACGGGTGTATGGCCAGCGGGTTTTCAACGGTTGCTTGATACGCTCCAGCTTGCCCGGAACAAAGATTGTGGCCTGACCGGGGGCAACACAATCCATCAGATGCAATTCATGGCCATGAGATGCCAATTCCGCAGCGACGGCCCTGGCCAGCCAGCCTGCGGCACCGGTTAAAAGAACTTTCATCGGGTTTCTCCTTGCCAATCAAGAACAATGCCTAAAAAATCTTTTCCGCGTGTGCGTATCAGGTCGTAAAGATCGGGGCTGCGGCGAAAATCCGCACGATGCGTCACCAATGGATCAAGACACAGTTTTCCTTCGGCCATCAGGCCCAGTGTGGCCGCCAGCCGGGTGCGGTTCCAACCGGAAACAAAATGCGTAGTAATTTCATGCTGCTGTAGCAACGCCATATCCGCCCAGGTCTGGTTGGGCGTGAATCCGCAGTACACAATTTGTCCCAAGCCCGCCTGCAAAAGCGGCATGTATTGCTTCTGCGCCTCCTGTCGCTGCACCGAATCGAGAATGGCGACGGCAAATTCGCAGTTCATCAGGGTTCGCAGAGATTCCACGATCTTATTGTCATGGCTATCAACCACGGCATCAATGCCACAGTGCCGGGCCAAGGCCAGCCGCCCCGGCCGGTGCCCCACCATCACCACCTTTGCGCCCCGGGCCTTGGCCGCCTGCGCCGCAAACTGGCCGATTAACCCGTCGCCATAGACCACAATCCAGTCACCGGGATTCAGGCGTACGCGACTGGCGGCATTAAAACCGACTTGGGCCACCACCGCGCTCGAAGCATCGACGGGGCTAAGCCCATGCGGCAGACGATATATTTCAGATTGAGGTGTATTGCCCTCGGCCAGGTGGGCACCCCAAAACGGCGGCACATCGCCAGTCCATTGGCCAATCGTGGCCACCACCGCATCGCCGATACTCCAACCGGTTACACCCTCGCCCAGGGCGGCAATGGTGCCGGTTCTCTGGTAGCCGGGCACACAGGGAAACGGCGTGGCCGCCCAGGTAAATTGGTTCTGCCAGACCCAACCTTCGGTTCCGGCGCTGATGGTCGAAAATGCCGTGCGCACCCGCACCTGGCCAGGGCCCGGCGGCGGCATCGCGATTTTTTTAACCGTCACCTTTTCCGACTGGGTGAAAACCACCGCATCTGTCTGTATTGATCCAATGGGTGTCATGGTAACTGCTCCTGAAAGGTAACGACTGGAATTTCGGTGAGTGAACGCTGCAACACCGACCAGACCACCTGGGCGTAGAGGCGATGGCCGAAGTCATTGGGATGATTCAAACCGTTGCCGGTCAAGTCCAGGTAATTTTTTCTCTCCAGCAGTTGCAGCCAAAGGGTGGTAACATCCGCCACTGCGATGCCGTTACCGCGCAACTGCCACAACATGTCGCGATAGGCGGGGTAGATGAGGTCGTGGGTTCCGGTCCATTGTGGATTTCCGGTCATGGGAGCGACGAGGATGAACTCTGTCTTCGGGCAGGCGGCGCGTAGGGTCTCCATTTGTCTTTTGATATTGATGGCGAATTGTTCCGGGGCCACCTGGGCGCTGGCGTCGTTCATCCCAAACGCGAGCAGAACCAGATCAGGCTTTTCCAGTGCCACTGCGGGTATTTGATCCACACCCCAGGAGGAACTGGCACCGCTGAGGGATAAGTTTTTGAACCTTATGTCGGTCTTGAACTGCGCGCCAATGGCCTCGGCCACAAGCGGTCCATAGCCAGGTTGAAGTGGCTGTACGTGGGCAAGACCGCTGGCGTTTTCGCCGACGGAGATACTATCCCCCAGCAATACCAAGGAGAGAGCCTGCCGCCGGGCGAGGCGCTTGGCCAATCGTGGTAGCGATGTAACCGCAGTGAGTGTGGCCGGCATTTGCCACCCGTCAAGCTGATGTTCATAACAGACCGAAATCTGTAAGTTGTGGAAATCGGCACCTTCGCCGAAAAGCAGATCAGTCTCCCGGTTGCGGCAGGTTCCGTACTTTTGTGAACCGCGGGGTGGATAGAGCCTGGCTTCGGGTAAGACCGGCATGTGCGAGGTTGGCGGAATATGCAGCGTTGGCGTCCCGGCCTGCCAACGGTAATCCCGGCCCGGTTCAAAGGCCCGCGTACCGTCGGCAGAGCGTACGGAAATGATCCGCGTGGGTGTGAAGATCAAACGCCCCGTCGGCCAGTAGCCTGGCTGGGCGTGGACCAACAGCAGGCTTTCGCCATCCATGGTCTTGGTCTTCCAGAAGGGGGCGATGCAATCGAACGTACGCATGAGCGCGTGGTTTCCTTTCAAACAGGGGTAATCAAGATACTCTATCCGGGCCCCGCCGGCATCTTATGATGGTCGAAAAATGAAACAAAAATGCTGTTTTCGTGAAAATAACCCAATGCTAAATGTTTTCTCAATCGCCGCGTCGAGTATAACGCCCCCATCGTGCTGCGGCGGGCCACTATCCCGGCGCTGCGCAGGGGCCACAACGCTCTATAACCGAACGGCGGATTCCGGTCGCCTCAGGTCCGAGGCAGGTGATCCGCTGTTGCCTCTCCTCTTGGGATGTTTCCAATCGCTACACCACCTTGCTCCCCGATTCAGTTACCAAGCAACAAACTAACATATTGAGGCCCGGTAGAAAGCCGTAATTTAAGCCCAGTTGCACCAACGCGTGTCCTTATTTGCCTATCGCCCAGGTAGTTGATGATACGGTAGTTCCCCCTTGGTACCCGCAACGTTACCGTGGCACGTCCCGATGGGGGTGATACCACGCTCCACGCCACCCATCGCCGCTGCTTGCCGCGGGCAAAAACGAGCACAAAAACACTCGGATTATGCTCTTTTATGCGCTTGTCAAAATGAAATCCGCGGAGTGTCTGAGTCAGCGTGCGGCATGCAAAAAAAGCTGGTTTCGGTGTATATACATAATGCCGGTGCGCATGGTACGTAAAACCAACCAGGCCAAAATGGAATTCTGGGTCAGGTGTTTTGGCATCCACTATACCACCTCTCTCAGTGAACCGAATATCTCCGGTCGCTGGGCCATCGTCGTGCCAATCGTACCAGATCGAAATCGGTATATGGCACATAAGATTGATCAAAAATTCCCTCGCCAGTAATCGCGCCTGTGCCGAGCGGCTGTACCCGCTTCCAAAAAACCACCGTGGAGCTGATGGATACCCCCATTCGCTTGAAACAAGCTGCAGCGATGAGCCAGATGGAGCGTAATCGGCGACGACCCGCTGAAAGCGGCAGTAGTCGGCCATAACCGTTTCGGGCGGTCGTTTCCGGTACGGGTGAACACTGACCGCGTCAAAAACGTTAAGCACTCCACCCTTGAATAACCATTGGATCCACGTTTGGCCACCCTTCCACGGGCGTTGCATCCAGGCCACTCCAGGACCAATAAAGTACGCATGTCGATCTGTTCGATAGATGGCTTGTCCCGTCTCCACGGCCAGCTTGGCATACGCTTGCGGATCGATAGGGATGCCACCATTGCCCGACCCACCGTCCGGTTCCGACCACATCTCCCAAACTACTCCATTCCCGCGGAAACTATCAACGGCGGCTGCCGCCCATGCCGAGAAAGCATGCCGTGCGGTTGACGTCGTCGGAAACTTGCCGTGCTGATATAGTGGGTTTCCGTAATCTAGGACAAAAAAGACCTGCATGTGATAGTGTTGAGCCATCTTCACCAGATTGTGATATGCCGTGAAGTTATACTTTCCGCGCACTGTTTCCGTGGCATTCCAAAAGAAATCCATCCGTATCCAATGAAGCCCGGTTGCCGCGAGCATACGCATCTCGCCTGGCCTCGGATCGGTCCAATGGATGTTAACACCCAAACCGTCAGGAATGTTCGTTCCTACCTGCCCCCGGTGGTGCTGCTGATAAAGCCTGACTTGGCCAGGGTTAATCAAACTCCTCGAACTGCAACCCGCCACCGCAAATATTAGGCCGAACCCAATAATTTTATTCCGCAACGACCTTAACATCTTCAAGACTCCTAAAGTTGCCGTGTCGGAACAAAATAGCACCGCGAATACGTGTAGCCTCTGTTAAATTCTGCAAACCACACGGAAATGTAAAGTACTGATCTTATGATCATTCCACCTGTTTGCTCACGGATTCAATTTGATAAAGTAGCCTTGCCCCCGACCCCGTCTACCAACCATAAAAGACGCCCGCACCGTACACGCGGGTCATAATGCTGGACTCTGGCACCCATCGGACCGAGGCGTCATTATACATTTCGTGCTCGCCTGATGGAAGGTCGTTGCCCAAAGAACCATCCACATGATTAGAGGCTGTCAACCCTTGCGCAGTGACAAATCCCAGCGTGTCGGCCGAATCACTAAAGAGCGTATTGTCCGTCACCAGCAGGGTGCCTGGGGGCGATTGCGGATTCAGGGCTGGCTCGTGCTCAGGATCAGCGTTCTGGAACTGCCAAAATCCCAAACTTCCCGCCTGCATGGTGCCGGATCCGGTCATGCCTACATCATAATAACCCGCGATAGCTGGTGCGTCATAGGCGGTTTTGTAATCGATACCGCGGTCAACCCAATAAGAATAGCCCAAGTTAAAATCCCAGTCGACCAAAAGTCCCGCTTGATTGAAATATCCAGTGTAGTAATTGTTCGTTACGTTGTTGGGCTGAAAACCACTCGCCGTTTCCGGGCAAAAGAGAATGCTCACACCCAGAGATGTAGGACTTAGTATGCCCGCACGCGGATTGAGCATGTATGGGCCGGATGTGCCAAAAGATCCATAGTATAACATAGGCAGACCAGCTATTGGATAGTAGCAAAACCCTGGCCCACCATAATATATTTGGTCACTAAACGGATAATTGCCGAGATTGGCCAAGGGATAGGTTCCTTGATAAATGCCGGCATATTCACGCAACGCAAGGCCAATTTGCCGCAAATTTGACGCACATGTCACGCGCAGCGCCATTTTTCTGGCCGCCGCTAGTGCTGGCAGTAAAAGGGCAATCAGGATCGCGATGATCAAGATCACCACCAATAATTCCACCAAGGTAAAACCGTGTAGGGGTCCCGAGGCATCGGGATTAGACTTCCGCAGAGTGAATGACTTTTTACAACCCCTTACACGGAGAATCATATTATGCCCGAAACTGCTCAAGCCTTCCAGTCTTTCGTTGGTGTTGATCTTCATAAGTCCACCGTTACCCTTGTGGCCGTCGATGCGGCCGGAAACAATCTCACATCATTAACCTGTCATACCAAATGCGTCACACGTATCGAGGAGTGGATACGTACCAGGCCCCAGCCCTGTCATCTGGCCGTTGAGGCTGTGGGCTTTGCTGAATGGTTCATCGATCGCTTCCGATCCTGCGTAGCACGTATGGACATCGCCGACGCCACCGAACTGGCCCGCCTCCGCGGCAAACGCCGCAAGAATGACCGCAACGACGCCGCCGATGTCGCCACCCGCCTGGCTCGGGGAAACTGTCCGCTGGGCTGGATTGCCGATGAACACGTATCGCAGTTGCGCAAGCTCGGCCGGCACTGGCACTGCCTTTCGCGTACGCTTTCCCGCGTCAAGCACTGCATGGGATCGATCCTGTTGGCTGCCAATTTGGCCGGTCCCAGGCTCGATGCCGCGTCGGCTCAAAAGTGGATCCTGGCCCGCGGCCATCTGCTCAAGGATGTTCAACGGGAGGCCTTCAGCAACTTTCTGGATATCATCTCCCTGCTGGAACGCCAACGCGAATCGCTGCGGCGACGCATCATCGCCGCCAATCGCCAGCCCACTTTCGTGCCCTTGGTCGAGTTGCTCAAAAGTGTTCCAGGCATTGACGAAATATGGGGCTGCATCATTGCCGCGGAGATCGGCGACTTCTCCCGTTTTCCCAATGCCGATACCCTGCAATTCTGGACCGGACTGACACCCAACAATGAGGAATCCGCCGGACGCAGGCAGTCCGGCAACATCACCAAAGCCGGCAATCCCGATAGCCATCGGGACTGGGCCTTGGGCAAGGCTGCTTTGACCCTGTGCCGTTCCGATGCCCGCCAAGAGGTCATCCGCCAATCCCGATAGCCATCGGGAATCCAGCGGATCGGAAAGCCCAAGGCCAACGTAGCCATGGCCCGCCGACTGCTGGGCGTCCTTTTCGCCATGGTCCGCGACGGAACCATTTACCAGGGGCAACAACCCACCGGCCACCAGCGGCAGGCCAACGAAGCCCGCATCAGACAACGAAGAAAGGAGATTCCAGCAGCATGATTGATCCCAGTTCAGGTCTATGACCTGAGTGACGTATGGCGGAACGATTCCGACGTCAACCAACTCCGGAACCCTCCGGAATGACGCCTCGTCCGCTCGGAGACCGCGACACGGTTTTATTCGGCCCGGCGCACACGCATGGGGCGGGGACATCACGGGTGCCCCCGCCTTGCTGATCCGGTGACCGCGCCCATGTGAATTCGGCCCGACGGACGCGAACAAGGTTTTATCCAGCCCGGGACACACGGCGGAGCATTGCGCCTCCGCCGTCCGGCGACTGCGAAGAGATGAATTCAGCCGTCGCGTCTTGCTCGCCTCACGACGCGACAGAGCACGATGTGTTCCGCCCCCACAGGCGACCATTGCCGCCATCGGATTGCCGATGGCGGGCCGTCGTTTTCGTCCAGAACCGGAAACCCCTGCCCTGGGCTCGCCAAGGCGAGCCCAGCCTGACGGCAAACAAGATTCTGACAAGGAATGCAGATATGAGACCGCCATAACGCCAGCCCCCTCCGATGCCCACGCCTTCGCCATCGGAGCATCCCCTTGACAATAGGCCCCTACAGAGATAAAATCGTGTAGGGGTCCCGAGGCATCGGGATTAGACTTCCGCAGAGTAAATGACTTTTTACCACCCCTTACACGGAGAATCGTATGATGCCCGAAATCATCCCGAGCTTTGCATCTTTCATTGGTGTTGGACATCAGATATCCCCATACCCATTTTTCGCACTGTCGATGGTTGCGGGTTGTGGACTGCCACTTCGATCAGTCGTGCTCCGCTTCAATTTAACACTTCCGAAGTTGCCTTCGCAGCAATAGGCCCAGCCCACCAGCCGCCAGCAAGCCTAGACTGAACGGTTCCGGAACTTCCGTAAGCGAGAAATTGCTGACTTGGGCGTTGCCTAACCCATCTTCAAATCCAACTGCTGAAATTGCGGGGTTGCTGCTGAAGGTACCCGACGCCACGAGCAAATTCGTTACCGAGGAATTTGTCTCGTAAACTTGATAGGTCCACGCGCTTGGCGTCGTATTGAGAACGATGGAAAGGGTATTGACGCCAGTCGTATTGGTAAAAGCTTGATAACCCCCGTTGCCCGGGCCGGAAGCTGCGGCACCGCCCGCGGCGTTGTAGCGGTTAGTCGTCCAAGGCGAAGCCCCGCTGGTGTCGTAAGCAAGAGTCGTCGATGGGGTCGTGATAAAACCAAGGGCCACCCAGTAAGAGGCATCTGGGTACCCCACAGTATTTCCCTCGCTGGGGAGGTTCAGTCCCGCAGATAGGTCATAAATATGCCCATTTGACGGTGTAAATAATAGATATGCGTTCAGCCGCCCCGCCCCGCTCGCAGGGTCGGCATAGCCACTATCAGACCAAACTGAATCCGCGGTCCACGTAGCGCTGGGGCCGTTGTCGATAGTGGGTGCTGCGCCATTGAGCGTTCCGGCGGCTGAACTGCCACTGAAGTTGTCTTGGTAGATGGTGGTCGCCGAAGCCGCGTGAGGCAGCGTCGAAAACGCCGCCAGCGCCGCACCCAGAAGCGCCGCACGAGCCGCTGACGAAGAACCGCTGAACTCTTTGAAAAAAAACGAACTCATAAAAACTCCTTCTGCCCCGTATCCCGGAGCCTCTCTTAATTACCCGCCAATCCGGGCGGGCTGCGGATCCGCAACCCGAACATGGTTGTGGACAGTCTGAACCTTTGTGGATTGTACTAAGGGTTAAGGGTACGTCGCAAGGAAAAAACTGGCAGTCATCTGCATAACTTACCAAATAATTGGCTGCGGGTGGCTATTATTGTTATTTTCACGCGAGAATAAGGAAACTGCGAAATAATTTAACCTTACCAACAATAACGATTAATATCGCATTTTATGGGAACACAGGCAAAAAACGGCACAAAATCAGCGCTGGCGGCTCTTGCGAGACCGGCAGATTTACCGTGATACCGTGCCGACCTTGGCAGGTGAACCCAGCCTTATGCGGCAACCGCAGGATTCACGTACTACCAGATCCGCGCTAAGCTGTACGTGCATTGGCGGAATGCCGGGAGTGTTGATTCGTTGAAGCATGCATTGATACGCGGCCAGGCCGATCCCCGCCGAGGGTTGCCGAATCGTGGTCAGTGGTACTGGTAAATGAGCGGACAACGGTATGTCGTCAAAGCTGCCGACACGTAACTCCGACGGTATCTTAAATCCGGCCTCCCGCGCCATACGCATTACCGAGACTGCCCGGAAGTCGTTGGCCACCAGGATAGCATCGGGCCGACGACGACGAAGTGTCTGCACCACAAAATCCCCGCCGAGAAGATCCCCGTAATGGACAGCCGCAACATCGGGGCGCAGACCATGAACTTCCATGGCTTTTTGATAACCGGCGATGCGGGCCTCCTGGGTCGGATGACGCGTGGCCAAGGCGAAAAAATCTATTTTCCGGCAACCCTGCGTGATGATATGTTCTGCCAAAATATAACCCGAATGGAAATTATCTATCCCAATCAGATCCAGTCTGCTGCGGGCCGGATACCGGATGATGTCACCATCAATGAGAACGACAGGTATCGATGCTTGGCTGAGTTTCTCAATCAGGCTGGTCGTCACCGAAATATGCTGGTTCGGCAATATCCATTGCGGCATTAAGAACACGCCAGCCACCTTGCGCGCAATAAATTGATCCACCATGGATCGGTAACGATCAGTCAGGCCCGGATCGTCCGCCTCGTCTCCCCATGAGGGATCTTGGAGCAACACCACCGAGTGATCCAAACTTGCGCAATATGATATCTCATTGCCCACCGAGCTGAAAATAGTATCTTCCCGGCCATGGCGGGCCAGGCCCAGAATGATGGCTCCGAAGGTCAAGGACTTTCGCGGTGGCAGATTTACTACCACTGATCCATTTTTATGTCCACGGCGAATCATATTCTCCTTGACAAGGCGGTGGATCGCGGCAGCCACTGTCGGCCGCGAGAGCTTGAATCGGGCCGCCAAGTCGCGCTCAGTCGGTATCTGCTCGCCAATGCGAAATCTGCCATTCTCAATACAGCCCATGAGATAGGTGTAAAGTTCATTGGTTTTTCTGGCCGCACGCATCATTCATCTCCAAATCAGTTCGTCGCTCAAAAAACGGGGCGAAAGGAACTTTACAATGATCGCCCGCACTAAGCAAGAATTTCTCTCTCCGCTGCTGTCAAACTGTCAAATTGTCCCATTGAGTAAGTTTGCCAATATTGCCCCCGTCGGCCATAGACACTGACCCAAGTCTTAAAACAAGCGTAGCCAATTATGGCCCAGTCTGACTCACGACCAGCTTAACCACAGGTTATGTTTACCACCCATTGGAAGAACCGTAAATAACTTTGTATAAATTGCTTGGCACAAGATTTCGGTGCTTCGCACGATCTATCCGACAACACAATTCGTACCACAGGGTTGGTCAATGCGGCACGGATACGCGTGCCGGACACGCCTATGAAACCCGACTTTTGCCGTTAGGCTTGGACACCAGTCGTTGAATCCCCTGGAAATCACGGGCTTGGTGTGAATTTTTACCATCCTTGTGGTGTTCAGGAGGGTTCAAATAGCCCGCGTATTCGAAAAAAGAGGTGAATTCAACGATTTCATCGCGTCCGAAATCGGCCAAAGTCCAGCCAAGAGCGCGTCACGGAACTGAAATTATAAAAGGCGTAATGAGAACCCCGTATCTTCCGCACACACAGTTCTCCTTGGCACCCATAGCCCGACGAATCAACGGACGAAAGTGGCAAGTCCGGGTGAAGATTCAGGAGCAATTAAAAAAAGCAACACTGTGCCACACGCAGCAAACTCGTGCGGAGTCAGAAGCCCCAAGCTTGAATGCATAGCCAGCCATCCGTTGTGGCGATCTGTATCGCCATGCCACGCAGGAAGCACGTCGCCAACTGGGGGGACATCAATGCCAACGCATGTGCTTGGCTGCATCCACCTGTATTCAGCAACAGCATCGCCCTTGAATTTCTATCAGAGCGGCAACAGCCACTTCACCCGGCTGCCCACCCCATCGCTCCTGCCCCCCCCAGGCCCATTCAAGGGGTTGCAACAGGAGCTGGCTTTGGCTTAACACTGTGCCCTTATAGATAATCCACAGCCTGTCGCAATTTCGGTTGTATTTCATCCCGGTTCAGTTGCAACAATTGCTTAAACAGGCTTCGTGCGGCCGGTGAAAACTGCCGGATCGGATAAGCCAACAAAGCCTGCGCCAGCAGCTTCGGGTCTTCCGTGGCCATGGCGTCCCCAAGCATCGTCTGATGATTTGCAATGCCCGCAAGCATGCCGTGCATAATCGCGGGCACTTGATAATGGCCCGCTGCCCGAATCACCCCATTTTCTATTATTTGGGAGTATTCCAGAACCGTCCGATCCGTAAATCCTTCCACCGCCCCCAAATTGAGCCGACTGGTGACTATGGGAAGTTTCTGTCCCGTCCGACCGCGCATGATCTCCACAAAAGCGCTGCGTTTGCTTTTCGCCGCCCATTGTACTCCAGATGTTTTAGCAGCAGTGTTCCAGAATTTCACATCCAGATTCTTATCCAACAATGCCTCAAAGCGCTGTTGGGCCACAGCCCTGGCCAAGGTGAACTTTTTAAGCTCGGCGTTCATCTGCGCCGGGCCGGGAGCTTTTACCCCGTGTGTCTGGCGCTGCACACAATATTCATAATTCATGTGCTCCATTCCATCCCCTTCCGTGGAAAAAATCAGCACGCCCAATTCCCGGTAAAACCGCACCACCTCCTCCACCCCATGGCTGATACGTTGATTCACCGCCCGCCCCCGATAAGCATCCATGCGGCACATCTTCCATCCCGGCTTGAGCCTCTTGTTCAAAGCCGCAAATAAATCTCCACCCTTGTACGTGCCTTTTAATATAAAGCTCAAATGGTTAACTCCCGCGGTTTCCACCGCAAAACCATCACCTTGCTCATCCTTGCCGAAAATGCGGGCCAGATCCCATTCATGATTGGTATAACCTTCACAAATGCCAAAGGCCTGAATTTTGGTGTGGTTATTAACCATACCGCTAAGCACCGCAATCGGATTGGCAAAATCAACCAACCACGCCTGGGGGCAACACTGCTCCATTTTGCGCGCGATATTCAGCAGCGTAGCCCCGGTCTTCAGCCCCAGCATGGCGCCATTTGGCGAAACATTATCAGACGATGCAAACCCGTGATCATAGCTGATTTTATCCGCCAATCGGTGGGTACGGTACGTCCCGCCCATCAGAATCACCCCTACCATGTCCACACCTTCCAGCGCAGCCTCCAATGTGGTCGGACAGGTTATGCGACACTGAACTGTGGCAAATTCCGGTGTTTTGGCTACCATCTGTGCCACCGCATGGGCCCGCGGCACATTCAAGTCAAAGAGCCTGATTTCGCCATCCGCAAAAAGTCCCGGATAACTCAACGCCTCACGCAAAATGCCAACCAAACGGAATGCTCCACCTCCGACAAAAGCCACTTTCATGCACACTACTCCATTTTCATCATTGCAAAATTCAGTTCACTTGGGAATCACTTGTAAACTTAACCACTATATCCTACAGCCCGGCCATATCGGATATGCACCATCATAATTGAACTTCTGGTGCAAATCTTTCTCCCCTGTTCAGGAAGCTAAAACTATAACCCCAGTTCCGGCGTTGCATCTTTCCCAACCGCTAACCATCAGCACACTTCAATCCAGTGTCACAACACGCCCTTCCAAACGCGCCTGCTCCGCCGCAAACACCACGCGATGCGTCCGCAGCGATTCCTGGGCATTGGCCACCACCGCCGAATCATCCTGGCTCTTTAGCGCCCTAAGCCAGTCGCACGTCAGCCGATAGTCGCCTCCGCCATGCCCGCCCGTTTCCGCCCCCGGCTCAATTATTCTGGAGCTTCCGTCCGTGAAGCTCTGTATGCGGATGGTGCTTTCATCAAACATCAATTCGCCCTGTGTGCCATGAACAGTCAACCTGCGGCCCCCGGCTTTGGTAAACGCGGTCATGGTAAACACAGCGGTAATGCCACCAGCATATTCAAAATTCACCACCTGATGGTCCACCACGTCATTATCGCACTTCCAGACACAGCGCCCATAAGGCCCGGTTTTAAGGGCCTGCAAACGCGCTTCCCGGCCGGCATCCAGACTCACCGCACTGGCCGGCCACGCCTGTGGATTGGCTACATTCACGTATTGCTTGATCGCCGAATAAGTACATATCGGTTCAACCGGGCACGGATCCGTACATCGGCTGGTGCTGCCGACAGGCGCGTTTTCCGGACGAAAATAACTTAATGACCCAAAAGAACTAACCCGCCGGCACGGCTCCGGAATCAAATAACAAAGATAATCCACGTCATGACAACTCTTGGCCAAAAGCATAAATGTGCTGCGAGCCTGATTTCCCCAGTTACCCCGCACAAAGCTGTGGGCCTGGTGCCAGAACGCCACCTGCTCGATGAGTTCCACCGTTACAATCCGACCGATGGCGCCACCCGCCACCAAATCCTTGACCATACGAAAGCTCTTGTGATAGCGTAGCGAATGACACACACCCATAATGCGACCGCTCCGGCGTTGTGCTGCTTCAATGGCCTGACAATCCGCCAGTGTTGTAGCCATCGGTTTTTCCAACAGCACGTCGTAGCCTTTTTCCAGACACGCTACCGCCGGGCCAACGTGGTCCTGATCCATGGTAGCAATGATGACGGCATCGCACATTCGCGGCTGGGCGGTAAAATCCTGCCAACCCCTGAATTGACGATCCGGCGAAATCTGGTGCATTGTGGAACATGTCTTCCGGAAATCATTCCGCGGCTCGGCCACAGCCACCACCTTGGCCAGTTGCGGCACCGCAGCGCAAATCTCGCCAAACCCGCTACCCCGTGCACCGGCACCGATGATCGCAATTGTTTTTGGTTCCATCAACCTGCTCCTTAGCCAAGTCGGATATAATACATTTTTTGAAAAGGTTTGCACCCACTTGCGCCGCCAGTGGCGATCTGGCCTGTCAGTGGCTCACCATGAACATCAATGGGCGGGTCACGGGCGAGCTCACCCAAACGCCGACTTTACCCCGCGTGACGATACGCCTCTGCCCCGGATCAACCAGGATAGCGCTGGTTCCCGGCGGCACGGTGACGCGGTACAAAATGCGCCCTGCCGACGTTTTTCGCGCTGCCACCAGCAAGGCGCTGTTCCACGTGATGGGCCCGGTCCGCACCGCCTTGCCGGGAGTACGGCCAAACTTTTCATTAAGAACCGTCAAGCAGTTGTTCACCGCCGTATCATCCTGGGCTGTGGTCAAAATCTGGCCTTTGAGCCAGGCCCGCGGATTCCAATACAAAAAGTGATCCACCCCGCGCAAAGCCAATTGATAAATCAATTCTTTATAATAGGGGTTGTTTTTCACATAACTTTTGTAGCTGATCCATGGCGCGATGGAAGCATCACTGGACCGCTGAATTGCCTGCAGAGAAACCATCTCATACCGCAGCGTGGCAAAAGGACCGCTGCCGCCCGTGGTTTGCGTGGCCAACCAGCCCTTGAGACCCCACGCAATACGGTTGTAGTATGATGGGCTTTGCACATTGCCGAAAAATATATCCGATGGCTGGTAATACCCGTTGTCATCCGGAGCAATCAGCCCCAGCATCCTGAAGCTGGCGTAATTACTGGCCAAAATATGCGGATATACCGACCTCGCGGGCTGGTAAATCGCATGGTTTAAGGCCATGGTAACAATATGGCCCATCATTTCATTCCAAATTCGACGGCAACGCTCGGAACACGGTCCTCCGGCTGAAGTGCCCACGCCCAGGAAATTGGAAAATCCCAGTTTCTTCTTTAAGGCCCCACTACGCGGATCCGCACTGATGGCCTGCACATTGGCTTTGGTCATGCTCCAACTGCCCAACCCCGCTTCATAATCCAGCACCAGATAATTCAAGCGGCCACCCGCGGCCTTATATTGGCGGAAAAATTGAGCCATCTGCCGGCCAATTTGCGCCGCGCCTCTTGCCAGCCATGGGCTGGGATAGGAGGTGGGCTTGCCCGTGGGCGTGCGACACGTGTCCAGCGGCGATGTTAACAGCGTGGGCGCGGCATTCCACAGGAACATTGCCACTTTCCCTCGGGGAATGGCCCGGGCCTGGGCAGCCACCCCGACCGCGTTACCATAATCGCTCCGCCGCACCCAGATCATCGGGATAAGATTGCGATCCGTCTGGGCCGCCGGCGACCAGCACCACGCCCAAAATGCCGGCCCAGCCGTCGGTCTCGCCTGCACCACCAGCGTGTTTCCAAGCAGCATAAACAGCGCCACCGCGAATCCAAGAGCCGTAATCCGTTGGCCCCGCAAAAACATCATCGTCATATCTCCATAAAATAAGACTCTGCGTCGGAATTTCATTGGCTTCCTTTAAGAACCCGTTCCCGTTTATCCAGTAGCCCTCCCCGCAGCCCGCCACCGCGGACCTGCGGCCTGGCCGTAAAAGTCAACGGCTGTGAGCCCGCCGATTTCACCCACACCCCGACTCTTCCCCGTGTGCTGATTTGCCGATCTCCAGGTTCGGCGACAATCCCATGAGTTCCCGGCGGCACCGTCACCCGATACAAAATATACCCGGCGGAAGTTACCCGACCCGCCACCAGCAAGGGAGAATTCCATTGCACCGCCCCCGTATCCAGCACCCGCCCTGGCACCTGGCCGACCTTGTTATTAAGCACGGTCAAACAATGGTTCAGCAGACGATCATCCCGGCCGTTGGACATATATTTTTGATTTTTTCTCCACGCCCGCGGATTCCAATACAAAAATCGGTCCGCGCCGCGCAGGGCCAGTTGATAAATCAATTCCCGGTAATAAGCTTGGGCGTACGCCGTGTGGGCAAATTCCGGATAACCGATCCATGGCACCACCGGTTTGCAACTGCTGCGCATCGTGGCCTGCAGATACATCATTTCGTAGCGCAGCGCCGCAAAGCTGCTTCCCCCATAAACGTGCCCCCCCTTGATTTCATGGGCCAAACCACCTACAGTTCCATAAAATGCCGGGCTTTGTCCACTGCCGAAAATACAGTCCTCAAGCTGGTAATGCCCGTTCACATCCGGTGCCATACGCAACCCCAACATTGCCACTCCCCCAAAGTTGCTCGCCTGAACCTGCGGGAAACTCGCCCGCGCCGGCCGGTAAAAGGCCCGATTCAAAGCCGTCGCCACACGTTGCCCCGCCAGCAAATTCCACATTCTGCGCGCCACCCCCGCATGAAATATCAACTGCATGTTGGTAAAACCCAGACGTCGGGCCAGTGCCGTAAAACGGGGGTCCGCCTGAATGGCCCGCGCCCCCGCCGACGAAATCTGCCAGCACGTGATGCCCGCTTCATAATCGAGCACCACATAATTCAACCTTCCTCCGGCGGCTTTGTATCTCCGGAAAAACCTGCCCAACCGACCACCCAGTTCATCCGCACCACCCAGCAGCCATGGGCCGGGAAACGCTGTGATCCGGCCGTGCGCCGTGCGGCACGTATCAACCCGGCTGCTTAACAGCGAAGCCGCCCCTTTCCAGAAAAACAACGCCACTTTCCCCGCGGGAATAGCACGGGTTTCGGCGGCAATTTTCGCCGGTGTGGCGTAATCCGCATGGTGAACCCATATCATCGGATACAGGTTATGGTCGCTGGCCGCTGGAGCCGACCAGCACCAGGCCCAAAATACCCGCTGCGGCTTAGCTCGCTGCTGCCCCGTGGCCACCGCGTGGGTGTGCCCCGTGACCGCACAGCCGCCCACACTCATGAGTCCGAAGAGCACCAAAACAGTCAACCTGTCCGCCTCCGCGATTAGGGACCGCGCAAAAATAAATTCGTGTTTTACGGTGCGGGAATTTTGGCCGCTGCCGAGGCGCAAGCGACGCGCATACCCCGCCAGTGGGTCTGTAAGGCGCCGGCAACGAAGCCAGCGACCAAAAGGACCAGCCGGAAAGTGTGAAATTATTTTTGCCTGTTCCCTTACGGCTGGGGCCTTGCGTAACGAAAATAAACGCTTAATAAATGCGATCCCTATTCATGAACAACATACGGCTTGTAAACCACCACATCCGCCCGCCGCGATGCCGGCGTCACCTTCAAATACACCAGCTTTCCCTTCAGAACCCTGCCGACCACCATGGTCCGCTCCGGCGCGTGCAGTTTGAAGTAAACGTTCCAATTCGCCGGCCAGGCCGGCAGCAGCAGCAACTTTTTCCCGGCCGTTTGCAACAGCATTTCCTGCAGGGCCTCTTCACCCACGGCCCCGTCATCTTCACAAGGACGGTAATCATTGACCCTGGCCCAAAATGCTGGAAATTTCATCCGCGCACTTTTATCCGTAAAATTAACGATCACATCTTTCATGGCCAGCCCCGTCCGACCCAGCATGGCCGCTTCAATGGCATCCTCATACCAGTCCCCGGTCATCCGATATTTGCGCGCCGCAAACGTGTCCTCAGCCAGCTTCAGATGCGGCCGGTCCAGACCGAACAGACGGAATGGATAAACGGCATAGAGTTCCGGATTTTCCGAATTGTGCCGAGGCGCTGTTTGCGGGCCGGTATACGGCAGCAACACTTTTTTGCCATCCTTCAGGCCGATCGGCAACGGCGGCAACTCATTTGCCATTTTTTCCCAGCGCCGGCGTAAGGAGCCGTTGACCAGACTCGGCGGCAAAGCCAACAGACCCGCCAGCACGGCATGAAGCCCGGCAATGTCCGGTGCCGGATCGGAAACACTCCAAAACTCCTCAATGGAATTGTCCGGTTGCAGCAACAGCTTTCCATGGGCGTCGCGCGGAAAATGGCGGTCAAAAAACTCCAGCCCCAGCCTGGCCATCGGAATCAGTGTTTTGCGGGCAAAAGCTGCGTCACCCGTGTAATGGTAATACGCCAGCATCATCATGCTTAGTTCCAGAATCGGCGTGTAATACCGTGTGGTATACACGCACTTCATCTGCGGCGTAATGTCCGGAATTCCCCCATAAAACGGCGCTGTCTCCGCAATATATGACCCTCCGTGGTGGTAATACTGCCGCACCAGAGGCTCGTTGAACATCAATTCGTGGTAATACATGTTAAACAGCGGTTTCATCATGTCAAAATCGCCGGCCTTGAGCATGGGCCAGTAGATGGCTCGAGTATTTTGAAACCAGTACTGCCCGCCCCAGACGCGAAAATCGGCGGTAACACCCGGTGGGTTCCCCGCTCCATTGTTGTGCCATGAGTCGGCCACCACAAAGATCGACCCGTTGAATTTGATCGGATACGCTCCGCGCCCCGCGCAGGCGGACACAAAACGCTGCAGCACATAGCCACGTGTGGTGCTCTGCGCCGCCTTATCTCCACTCACGAAAACCCAACTGCGGTGCCAGAAATTCGCCCACCAACGATGATCGGCCCGCAGCGCCCCGGCCACCGGCAGAGCCGAGAGCTGATGGGCTTGGCGGCGCAACATGCCCACCCACTCTCCGGCCGTAGCAGTGGTGGCGGTAAGCGGATAAATGGATATATTAAAGGTTTTGCGCGGTGCGGTGGATTGCAGGGTTTCGGCATTTTTATCGCGGCACCCCGGACTCGCAATGAGCGCCCCAAAAGTGAGATTCTTCACCGCGGCAATGCTGGTCCGACTATCCCGGTGATACCAGATAATCCGCCGCTTGAGCTTCGGCACAATCGTGTCCGGTTCACCGCTGTACCCGGGCTTGACCCGCCAATCAATAAGATGCGTAGCAATAGAAATCGGCCGCGCGCTGCGTACCTGAACGTGAATAACCGGGTGATTGGCATCCACCCACAGCCGAACTTTAACAACGCCGGCCCCGCCCCCCTCCGTAATACGTATTTGACCTTTGTACAATTGCAGATCCTGCGCAAAGTGATGGCGCACCGCCAGGGGTGTGGGAGTCATGGTAATTTTTATCTGGCCCAGTTTCATCAGACCATAATTGGCCCCACCCGGCCAATTGCTCCAGGAGTCCGTTTTCCCAATGTAAAAATCGATGTCACCGTTTTTTTCCGTCCAGACATTTAAGCCAATGGCCCCATTCCCCACCGGCATCGAGGCCGACGGGCCGCCACCAGGCGTGGTCCAGTGGGTATCGTATGGCTTCATCAGCCGGGCAATAGATGCCATGCCCGCCGGTGCCGCGCCCGCATGCACACACCCCAGTCCCATCAGTAAGCCGCCGACTCCGGCCAAAGCTCTGATTTTCCAGCGGGAGCACAACGTAGCATGCGCCAGATTTTTTATTTTTTTCATTTTACAATTTCCTTTTTTGAGTTTTCAGGCCGCCGCTTCATGGCAGGCTCTCTATCGTGGCTCGATGGCCCCGCTATGCCAATGAACATTTTCACAAAGATTAGCCCCTTTTGGCGGGATGGGTAGCACCGGCGAGAACCGGTTTACAGCTTAATTTCACCTTGGTAAATTGGGCCTCCGTACCCGTTTTGGCCGATGTGCCCCTCTTGGCCAGTGAAAGCTCAATGGTCAAATCTCCCGAAACACTTTTTCCAGTCGTCACGCTCGTGGATATAATCACCCCCGGACTGCTGACCACTACACTCGCCTTGCCCAACAGATGCCCCTTAAAGGTTTGGCTCTTGGGATTCGCATCGGCCTTCGTGTTAACCAGCGCAATCTGGCCAACGCTGCCCGCACCCCAGCGCCCCGTATTCTCTCGCACCAAAACGCTTAACGTATAATGCCGGTTTGGCAGCAACGCGCCCACATCCTGATAAATCACCGTGCTGGTATAATCCGTATATGCAGCATATTGCGTTGGCGTGCCGCCATTGTTGTGAATACCGGCCGCCGCGTACCCGCCACTGGATCCGATTCCCCAATCGGGAATGATTTTGTCTTTACCCGCCAGCACCACTCGACTTCCATCGTAATACCCAGGTGCCACGCTACTGTCGGCGAAATCCGGATTCTTCACCGGCACGCTCTTGGCCCGAACTAAAGCGGCTGTCCCCGCAATGGCCGCCAGCCCCAGCATGGTAGAGCCTATCGCATAAAGCCGCGCCGCGGTATCTACACCGATGCCGCACCGCCGCTTGCTTGGCCATCCTCCCTTGGTTAACCCTCGACACGTAATACGCCCGCAGCGCAACCAAGCTGTTACCCGCGCCTCATCCTTGAACATCAATGCGACCTCATTTGCCACACCATAAAACCCAGCCCAACCCTCGCCCCGGCACAACACTCGACTCATTCCGGCCCGCCCAACCACCACGTCTGCTCCCAAGCATGTCCGTCAGGTGGCGGACCGTGCCACGGCGGGTATGCCCAATGACCGGTGCCGTCGCCCACCGGAATCTGATTCTTGTTCTCACTTCCGACATGCCCATCCAAAAACAAGATGTTGGCCTGGCCGTTATGGACAAACCATGGGTAGGTCGCAGCGTTATCGCTCACTTCCCACGACTGCACGCCACCCTGCTGATTAAAATTATTTCCATCAGAGTCAAAAATATAGCCAATCTCCGATGGATCCGTAATAAATCGCAGGTTGGCCCAGTACGTGCCCGCCCAGCCCGACGGCATCAAGCTGGAAATAAATCCGTTGATGCCGTAATCGTAACCCTCCCCCGCCCAGAAATCCCAATCTCCGTTGGCGTACATATCATGAAACGTATCCGCGGGGCATTGATCAATTTCATTCAGGTGATAGCCGTCATAAAAATTCGTCTTGAGCACCGGAATGGTGTACAGCACCCACAGCCAGATCGGACCGTTTTCGGCACCGGAGTTGCTGAACTGTGGCGGTATCAGTGCATCCTGATAATCATTTTCGTAGTTGAAAAACATCAGGCCCATTTGTCTTAGATTGCTCTGGCACATTACACCGTAGGCATCCTGCCGGGCCGCCGCCAAAGCCGGCAATAGCAGCGCAATAAGAATGGAAATAATTAAGATCACTACCAATAATTCCACCAGCGTAAATGCTTTTTTAACCACACTAAGCCCCTTTTCTTGCCGCCATAAAAGCTCTCCCATATCGGCACGAAGCTCGGTAATACTGCATCCGCTAATACTGTAATGGGCCGCCGAAATAACTACCGGAATACCAACCGTGGGGTAGCCATGGCGGCGGCGGAAATTCCCAAGTTGTTGCGCCCGGCGGTGGATCCGATGGCCACACGGTCAACTGGCTTGGCGACCCCTGACCCACATGGCCGTCAATGTACAAAACATTGCAATCGCCATTGTGCGGAAAGGCCACTCCGCCCGGCGAATCCGTCGGGCTGATGTAGGTATTCCACACCTCCCAAGTTTGGCCGCCTCCAACCGCCGGATCAGGTACACCAAACGCATCAAACAGGTAGCCTACTTCAGAAGGATCGGCAATGCGCGATACCCGCGCCCAGGCGTCCCCAATATTCCAAGACGTAAAACCGGGATCCGCCGGGCCATCGCTGTCAATGCTCGCATTCATTCCATAGTCCCAACCTTCCCCGGCCCAGATCAAAAAATTATTACTGTTATACGCCGGTTCCCCCGGATCCTGCATGAGCTGGTCCAGATGATAACCCTGGAAATAATCACGATACAGTACCGGTACGGTGTCCAGAGCGTTAAGCCAGGTCGTCCAGGTAGGCCCGCTCGGCGTGTTGTAGACAAACTTGGGCGTAATCATCGCCCCTTCGCGTTTACCGATT
>JAJZNX010000183.1 GCA_021852275.1 Planctomycetota bacterium
GGCTAAGATGCGGCGGTGGCGCGGGACGGGGGCGGGTATGCGGCTGCGCCGCGGATTGCCGGTTATGGGTTGTCGGTTGCGGGATCGGGGCACGCACCGCGAGCGGTGCGGCTAACCGGGAGTCGCGCACCGCAAGCGGATGCGGCTAACCGGGGCACGCACCGCGAGCGGTGCGGCTAACCGGGGCACGCGCATCGCAAGCGAATGCGGCTAACCAGGGGGCACGCACCGCGAGCGGTGCGGCTAACCGGCGTGGGCGGCGTACAAAATTACAGACAGGAATGTCTGTGCTACACGGGGGAACAAGCAGGCTAGCCATGAGGATCAAAGGGCACATCAATGGCGAAAATCTGAATTGCGTCGGTGTTGTCCGTATCGTGGCGCAGCATGATGGTATTGTTGCCCGCGGCCAGCGGCAATTTTAGCGCGATGGTTCGTCCCACGCCCGGCCGAGGTGCGGCAGAAACCTTGAGTTTGGCCGTCTGTCGGCCATTGACATAAACGTTGAGTGTACCGGCCTGATGGGCATGGACATTGGCAGCGCGAATTTTCACGGCATAACGGCCACGGTGGCTGCGTCGCAGATAAAAGCTGGCACCGGATTCCGGGATGTTGAGCCGCGAAATATGGGCAGCCTGGCCGGCCAAACCATGCACCAACAAGGCTCGCTGATCCGGGGAGGGACCCATGAGCGAGGCTTCGGAGAGAGAAAGACTTTCAACCTGCGGCAGCATGGTCTGGTGGCCATGAAGATCGATGGTTATGGCGACACCCGCCGGTACGCGAACGCTGGTAAGACCGCCAAAAACATCCCGCGAGACGCGGACTGTATCCGCGGCCGCCGCGTGGCCGTTCACCTGTACATTGGTTGCTGCCTGGCCATGCACGCGGACTACGAAGTGCTGCACGGTGGAAGAATAGGTACCCAGTGGGGCCGAGATTGCAACATGGGAGTGTTGTCCGTGGCGGTGCGTGCTGATGATCTGCTTATGAAAACGTCCGTGCTGATAATCAAAGGAATCTCCATCATCTTCATAAAAGACGCCTTGGGTAGATTGTCTGGAGGGGAAAATATCAAGATAGGCCACCGTTGGCCGGGCGGTGTGCAGTGCCGGCACCGGATCAAAGGTGGGAATAATGGCACCATCTTTAATAAAAAGAGGAATATCCATCCAGGAATCGGTATTGAGGGGATAATCGAGCCACTGGCCGCCGCGATAGCGTGTGCCACGGAAGTAATCAATCCAGATATTGCCGCCGGGCAGGTAGACGCGGCGGGTAGAGCTTTGTTCGAGGGGAGATAGTACCGGTGCTGCCAGCAGGTAGTCCCCGAACATCCATTGATTGCTCAAATCGGCAACATGGGAATCGTGGGGATAATCGAAGAGCAGGGGCCGGACCAGACCGATGCCGGTTTGAGTACAGGCGATATGATCTGCGGCGTAAGTATATGGGAACAGGGCATAGCGGAGGCGCATGGCCTGTTTGGCGGTTTCGCAGGCCTGGGTACCATAAACCCATGGCTGGCGGCGCTGGCCGAGCGTGCAATGCACCCGGAAAATGGGACACAGGGCACTGAATTGGAGCCAGCGGGCGTAATTCTGGTCTGAAGGGTGGCCCTCAAAGCCACCGGAATCCATACCCCAGCGCATCTGTCCGAGGTTGATCATGGTCAACATGCGGAGGGTTTGCAGCGCCATAGAGTCAAATCCGGTGGGGATATCGCCGGACCAGGTGGCGTAGCCGTAGCGCTGGGATCCGAGATAGAAATTGCGATTGAGGGACCACACGCGCCGATCAGGCCGATCGCGCCGCTGTCCCTCATACAGAGCCTGCTGCATGTGGAGAAATTCAAAATTACCGAGCTGTCCATAATCGGCTTCATCATTCCAGAAGCCGGCAATACCGCGCTGCATACAGCCGTGGGACCAGGTGGCATTCCAATACCAGCGGCGGCACTTTTCCATGTAAAAATTAACATCAATGGAATAGAGATGAGAAAAATAATCTTTGAACGGCTTTTCACCCGGGAACCAGATACCAAGCCGACGTGATTCGGCCCCCTGAGTGGTAAGGGGTTGCAGATGTCCTTTGCGGGTACTGAGAATGATGCGTGGTTTCATGATCCCGGTAATTATGCAATCCAGTTTGGAAGTCCAGGAAAGCAGGCTTTCGGGATTTTCCGGGGGCAGCAGGGCCTGGCTGTATTTCACGGGGTTCCAGCGGAATTCGCCGTAGTGATTGGCTCCCCAATCCTTCCAGTCAAAATCAAGGGTGAAATTATCAATGGGGATATCTTTGGCCCGGTAGGTGGTAAGATAATGGCGCAACAGATGCTGATCGGTGCCCCACTGGGAATTGGTAAAGCCATAGGCCCAGCGTGGAAACATGGGCATAAAGCCGGTAATTTCGGCCACGCTGCGGAAGATATCGCGTGGGCTTCCGACCAGAATGAAAAGGGTAAGGGAGTTGGGGCGGTGGTACCGGCAACCATAATCGTCAAGCGATTCGTTGCCGTAATTAAAGGCGACGCGGTTTGGCCCCATCATGAAAAATCCCCCATCGCTGTCCACCAGGAGGCCGTAACCGTCGGTGGTCCAGATAAAGGGTGCACCGCCGCCGCCTTCGACGCCGGCATCCACCTGATAGGTGCCGTCGGGCATGCCGGTGCCATTGCGCAGCATGGAACTGCCCATAGAGTATTTTTTACCGCCCCACCCGGGCATGGCAATGCAACTGATTCCGTAAAACCTGGTTCCCTGATTGCACTGGAAGGCAAAACCGGTCAGGCCGGTCTGCCGTGGATGCACGTACAAGCTTGGTCCTTTGTGGGGGCGAAGTAAATATCTGCCGGTGGCATCACAGAGGGTGAGGCCCGCAGTAGCCCGAGCAAGGTCCAGGGCCAAGGCTGAGGTATTGATCTGCAGCTTTTCGGCCCCGACATGAACCTGAGCCTGGGCATCGCCGGGAAAATGGGCGTGCGGATCCAGCAGTGGTGTGGCGGGATCGTGGTGTCCGCGGTACAGCAGATCCAGCCGTACGATATGCGGCGAGAGCACGGTGGCCCGGAGAACATTTTTACCCCAATGAGCCACAAGCACGCGGTTGTCAACCCAGGCCCGGTCGATGGCGACGGACGGGGCAGCAGCGAGGCTGGCGGAAGCACCGGCCCATACCGATCCGGCAGCGGCGGCAGCAGTGCTTCTAAGGATAAATTCTCTACGATCAAGCATGGTGGGTCTCCTGCAATATAAGCACACAATTCTAGTGAGAAAAACCGGCTTGGAATTGGCCACGGCGATAGCGGGCCAGGAGCATGGCCTGCCAAGGTTTTAAGGTCAGCCGCAGCGATTTGGCCTGGGCATTTATCAATAAACCGTGACGAATACGTACCAATATGGGCCGGGCGTCGGAATCTTTCACGGGAGGCAGCAGGAGTTTGCAATCCCGCGGGGAAAGGTAATTGAGCAGGTGGTGACCGCGATCGAATTGAAAGACTGGTATTTTAATGTGTACCGTTGCGGCGCTGCGATTGACTACAAGATAAACATGGTCATGTCCGAGGGAACGGTAACAGGCAAACACGCGCCGATGGCCTGCAACGCGGAGCCGGCCCCAGGAACCGATCTGCAAAGCGGGCAACTGCCGTCGGGCCGCAATGGCCCGGCGGTAAAACTGCAGCAGAGGCGTGTTGATGGTTAAGGCCGGATTGTCATAAGGCTGGAGATCTTTCCAGATCATGGGCTGGCGGTTGGCTGGATCGCTGGCACCCCACATTCCCACCTCATCGCCGTACCAGATCATGGGCGCACCGGCAAAGGCCATCTGAAAGGCGACCACCGCTTTGAGCCGCGTGTATGCCGTGGCGGTTGGTTTAGCGGTATTGTAATGCGGGTTGCTGTCCTGCAGGCGGTCTGCACCGTTAAAGGGCAAATTGGGGTTCATGAAGCGAGAAATAAAGCGATCGGTATCCTGGCTGTCGAGCAAGTTTTGATTGACCAGATCCACCTGGTAGGGGTAATAACCGAGAATTTGGGACAGGCGCGAGGCAAACTGCCGGCTGGAGAGGCCCCGCCCCCCGCGGTTTACGGTGTCTACAAAGTATTTGGTGGCAGCCTGGGCAAATGGGTAATTCATGACGCCATCAAATTGATTGCCGCGGTTGAGCCACGCCTGGGCCGGGGTCCAGATTTCTCCGATGATCAGGGCGTGTGGATTAATGGATTTGACGAGACGACGCCAGGCAATCCAGAAACGGTGCGGCACGTCCGGGGCGGTATCGAGCCGAAAGCCATCTACACCATTTTTGACGTTACCATCGGGAGCCAGCCAGCGGCGAGTGGCGGCAAAAAGGTAGTTGCGGACGCCGCGCTGGAGGCCATAGCGTTTGCTGCGGGCAAAAACGGGCATGGCACCGTTGGGCTTATCCCAGGCTTTGTATTGCACTGGCGGCCCCCAACTGGTGATGTCAAACCATTTGGCGTAGGGTGATTTTCGACCGTACTTAAGGACATTTTGAAAGGGAGGAAAATCGACGCCGCAATGGCCGAAAGGCACATCGATAATCACCTTAAAGCCCTGACGGTGCGCAGCGGCCACCATAGCCAGAAAAACTTTATCTGAAGCAGACCACTGCCAGGTAGCAGGATTACGGGTATGCTCGCCTTTGATTTTGGCCAGCGATCCCTTGACGCCAAAGCCATCATCAATATGGATGAAACTGGACGGATCATATTTATGCACACTGGGGGCCTGAAAAACCGGGGTAAGATAAAGGGCATTAACGCCCAAGTGCCGCAAGTAAGGCAGTTCCTGCTGAATGCCCTGAATATCGCCGCCGTAGAAGCGATTGTAGACATAACTGTATAAGTTGCCTTTTTCGCCGGCAGGACGGTACGGCCTGTTCCAATTCCACCGCCAGGGGATGTGATGGCCGGGATCGTTGGCTTTGCTGCCATTGCGAAAACGATCGGGAAAAATTTCGTACCAGACGGCCATTTTGGCCCAGTGCGGCGTAACCACGCGGGACTGCATTGAAGAATCATAAGCGTGAGCACGGGCCGACTGCGCGGAGGCATAGAGATAACCACTGGCTAAAAAGACCCGGTCGGTGCCGTGAACAAGCTGAAAATAATAACGCACCGTTGGGCCGTGCACCGGAATTACATTGGCCCAAGTGGTGGCACCAGCCAGGCTTTTCACTACGTGCAAGCCAATGGACACAGGATGCGAGCCTGGTAGAATCACACGCAGATGGCTTAAACCACCGGTTTGGGCCAGAAGTTCCAGGCGCACATCGTGGCGAGCAATGACATCAAATTCACGGGTATTGGCGGGGCGGAAGGAAATGGCTTGTGGATTGATACGATTGGCCGACGGCGGCGGGAGTTTAATCCAAGGGGAAGCCACGTCTATGCACGAGTTAAAACCACCCATACCGTTGGACACACGTTTGGCCGCATGCGGATCGGTAATCCACTGATGATGGTTGATAACAAATTTGTACTGGTGAACTCCGGGGGATAGCCGAAGGGAGGTGCCCCAACGATTGCCCTGGCGCAGCATAGGATTGGCGCTAACAGACCAGGAATTAAAATCCCCGGCGACGCAGAGAGCTTTCACGGTGCCGGCAGAGGCAGATGAGGCAGGTTGGTAGGAGAAAGTAACGCGCACCAGACGGGGTGGTGCGCTAATGGCGGCTATCGGTGGGCCGGGTACCGGGCGCTTGGCGCAGCTCGCCAGCGCCAGCCCGACCAGCAGCAAGGCCGCCGCACGTAGCCCCCAGAAAAAAGATAGTCGCCAAGCCGAGCGTTGGAGCAGCGGTTTCGGGCGGCCAAGGCTAACCAGCCGTCCCCATCTTCCCCGCCATTGCACTCTATCTGCCTCCACAAATGAGATGGATTGTGTCCTTGACGATGACTTGTTATCCATTGGGAAAAGCCCTTGTAATGATTGGCACATGGCCGCTGAGTTTGCGCAAAAGTGTCCGATGATCAGGCACATTTGACCACAGCCAATCCGGCATTATGCCGCAGCCGAGGCGTTTATCAGCAGATCGCTGGCCTGGCTAGAGCCGGTTCATGCTAGCTGCGCAGGCTGCGCATCATGCCGGTGGATTCCCGCAATACCAGGTGCGTGGGCAATACCTCCGCAACACGTTCCACCTTGCCGCGAATGCGTTCCACCAATTTTTCGCAGGCTAAAACCCCCAGTTCATACAGGGGCAGATGCACGGTGGTAAGGCTGGGGTTGGCGTAGGCCAGATGTTGAATATCATCAAACCCGACGACTGAAACATCATCCGGTACCCGGTGCCCATGGGTGGTAAGGTAGCGAATGGCACCCAAGGCCATTTTGTCATTGCCGCACAAGATAGCGGAAATTTGGGGATCACGGGAGAGCAGGACGCGAGCCGCTTCCGCCCCACCCTCATCGGTAAAACAACCATCCACCAGCCAGTGTTCCGATGGAGTTATTCCCGCGGCCACCAGGCTGGAGGTATAGGTTTCCACAACATCACGGGCGGTGGGGCTTTCGGGAGCGGCGTAGACCATGGCGATGCTGCGATGTCCAAGCTGTAAAAGACAGTTCATCGCCTGCTGGGCACCGAGGCGATAATCGCAGTGGACGTAATCCAGCAGGTTATCGCCAAAGCGGTTGTCTACCAGGATCATGGGATAACGCCGGGCGGCGAAGTCTGATAAAAAGCTGTGTTTTTCATTAAAGCCCAGGCAAAGCACACCATCCACGAACCGGCGTTCATATAATTCGAGATGTTTTCCCTCTTTGACAAATTGAGGTTTGGCCTGCTCGATGAGCAATTTATGGCCGAGTTTGCCAGCGCGATCGGCGATACCACTGAGAATTTCTCCAAAGTAGGCATCGGCAAAGGCGTGCCGAAGCGGGGGCAGCATAACGGCAACCACCTGGGTGTACCTCCCGGAAAGACTTTGGGCGAGCCGATTGGGCCGGTAGCCCATTTTGTCGATCATCCTCTGGACTTTAATATGCGTAGAGCGGCTGATGCGCGGGCTAGCATTGAGCACCATGGAGACTGTGGCCACGGAAACTCCCGCTTGCCGGGCTACCTCGCGGATATTGACCTTTTCCGGGACTTTTTCTTCCACAGCGGCATTATTAAACCGCACGGTTATTTCTTTGGAGGCCTCGCGGCTGGGCGCAAAAGCATCCGCGGATTTGCTTTCCGGGGAAGAATTAAGCGGTGGCGTGGGCACGACGTATAATCTCCAAAACGGGTCCAATTCCCAACCGTTGTTAAAACAGTTTACCATTTTTGTTTAACAGTGTCAAGCGTGAAAAAGATGGATGGCCGAATGAGGGGGGGGAATAACGGTCAGTGTTTTAGCGATCAGTACCGATGCGCGACTCCTGCCACGGAGGCCTGTCCCGGCCGCGCCGGGGGATTTCGGCATCCGTGCCTTCCCGATGTCTGGCTCCTGCCACATCGAGGATTTCGGCATCCATGGCTTCCCGATTGGTGACTCCTGTCACATCGGGATTTCGCCATCCATGGCTCAACGGCGATGGCTTTTTCCCTAACGCATCGGGATTTCGGCATCCATGCCTCAACGGGGCGCGGGCTGGGGGAGGTGGCCGTGGCGATTGCTGCGAACTTTTAAGATACCAAGAAAGCTGGAAAAATTCTTAAAGATTTTATTTGACTTGTATATGGGCATTTGATTAGAATAATTAGAAGACTATAGCAGCGGCAAAATATGGGCTTTTGCTGGTGTTTTTCGGATGATGGCCGCGAGTACGCGACTTAAAATTCCACGGATGGTACATCCCATTGGGAGTAAGCGGGCGGAAAAAATATGCCGGGGCTTGACAAGGGCAGTTTAATCGGTTAAACTAAATAACCATAGATAGAATGGCCATTTAATATGGACTTTGATTATGGCACGCACTGGTCTGTTCAACTGCGATTGCAAATACGCCCTTGCAGGCGTGGCCTATAACTGTTTCGGTATAAAAACCTTGTTGTCGGCGTGCGTCGGCAGGTTAGAGCGGCAACGGATGCCTTAAACAACTAAGGAATGGAGGCGCAACATGAGCGATAAATCAGGTAGCCCTTGACAAGCATGGTTTAACCGGTTAAACTTGTCTTCAATGAGTACCAAAGGGGTTTTGATAGTTTAGGTTTTTAGTGTTCCTTTTTAGGAGGTTCTATCATGGTTCTTCAAGTTCATCTCAATCGTCGATCTTTGGCAATCCTTGTGGGATTGACCGCGGGAGTGGTGGCAGCAGGCTGTTTTGCCCAGTCCACCAGCGCCGCAATGATCGCATCCGACAATGCCGCCAATTACACCGGGCCCATTACCACTGGCAGCACCGGCGGCACAGGTTTTGAATCCTGGACGGTTACCACCAGCGGGACCGGTTCCATGGGCAACTACCTGGATACCAGCAGCAAAGGAATTGCCACCAGTACCAAAAGTTGGGGCACGTACGCCAACAGTGGAACAAATCCGCGCATCGATCTGACGCGAGCCTTTGAAACGAGTCTTGGTGGTTCCGGCGGAAAGCTGGATCCTGGCCAGACCTTGAGCGTGGCAATCGAATCCGACGGCGTCGGCTCCACGGGCCTGCTGGGCTTTTCTCTGCAGACCAGCAGCCCCATCAATGAATTCACCTTCGAATACGATGGCAGCGCGGGCTACGACAATATGAGCATCATTGACGGCAGTAACAGCGGTAAGGAATACGAGTCGCCGGTCAGTTTGGGGTTTAGCAACTACATCGGCAAAGGCATGACCGTTAATTTCACGCTGGTTACCGCCTCCACGTACGATCTTTCCGTAACACCGGTTGGCGGCAGTCCCATAACCGTGATTACCAACGGCACACTACCGGGTGGGCAGTTGAATCAGATTGATTTGTTTGACCAGAACACCAGTAACAATGGCTACTTCAACAGCCTCTCCATCAGCGAGGTTCCCGAGCCCGCATCGCTGGGGCTGATGACGATCGGCGGATTAGCCCTGTTATTGGTGGGACGTCGTAAGACGGCCTAAAGTTAATCAGGTAAGAGCAAAGCGTTGCCGGGAGCACCGAAGTGGATCCCGGCAACTCTTCCATGGAGTTTTGGAGATAATTTTATGATTCCTATATTCAGAACTATTTTTGATTCACGTTCGCCGCGTGCCTGCCGGGTAGCGAGTGCGGCTGTCGCGGGCATGATCGGCTGGGCCATGGGTCACAGCGCGGCGGTACACGCTGTGATCCTGGCCTCTGATAATGCCGCCAACACCGCGTATTCCGGCGGCACATGGTCTGGAACCAGCAACGGCGGCACCGGATTTAGCCAATGGTTTCAAGGGCCAACGGGTTCTGGCGTGAACCAGGTCGCCACATGGGGATTCACCACCCAGACAGCTTCCACTGTGTTTGGGACTTATGTTACCCCGAATATAGATACCAATGGGGTATCCTGGAGTATGGGGGCCTATAACGGCACCAGCAGCGATCCGGCTGCTCCGTATGCCTATCGCGGTTTGAACACCCCTTTACAAATTGGCCAGACCCTGCAATTAAGCATGGCCACGGGTTACATGAGCAACCCTGGACAGGAAGGCTTTCAGATTCAAAACTATAACACTACCACCGGCTACGGCACGCCATTGTTTCAGATTGCCGCAGCAGGATCTGGCAATTATTACGCCATCAGTTACGGCGGTTATACCTCCCCCACCACCGGCTTTGCGTACTCGGTGTTGACCGGCATTGCTTCTGCCCACACCGGCGTTACCACGCCCAACAACGGCAACGGCATTACGGTGGATTTTACGCTGGAATCGTCAACGTCATTTAATCTGACGATTACTCCGCTGGCAGATCCTTCGGCGGCGGAAACGTTTACCAATCTGACCTTGACTGATTTACCGGTAAATCAGTTGTTTTTATATAACGATAATTTAGGTTTGACCGCCCAGTATGCCTATTTTAATAATCTGGAAGTTACCGCCACGCCGGAACCGGCACCGGCAGCGATGCTTCTAGGCGGAGTGGCGATGCTGGCCTTGATTCGGCGACGTAAATACGGAGCCAAGGCGGCACCGTCTGGCCGCGGCAAAATTCAGGGCACCTAAGCACATGGCCAGGGCCTCGGCGTAATTACGTGCCCGAGACCTGGGTTAAAAAGGGATAACAGCATGGAAACGACGAGAAACAATTTGGCAAGTTCCGCCCGGCAGCGCCGCAACATGGTTCTGCGGGCCTGTCGCGCGGTGGCTTGTGGAATCGCCGTCGGTGCGGTCATCAGTCTGTGCCGGCCCACAATGGCACAAGTCTATGGCACACCCTATTCCGCCCCCGCCATCTTGGACGCCTTCGGCATGCCATGGACCAACCTCACCGCCCGCATGCCCGATATCTACGGGGCCGGTTATGGGGCCATTCTCACCCCGCCGCCCACCCGTGCCGACAGTGGTAATGGTTCGGTGGGCTATGACATATATAATCGCTTCGACCTGGGCAGCCCCGGGGACCCCACGGCCTACGGCACGCTTTCCGGATATGAGCAGCTTATTGCCGCCACTCATCAAATGGGTGGATATATTTACGTCGATTATTCCATGGGGCACAATGGCTTTTCCAACTCCGCTTCGGTCGATGGCAATGGCAATTCATTTGTCAATGCCGGAGGATACCCCGGTTTTGTTACCGAATATCCCGGCAATTCCTATCTGAACCCGGGCGATCCAGCCAATATCGATGGCGATTTTAACGGCGCGTATGCCCAAAATGTGGAAGAAGCCCGGCTGGCCGGCCTTATTAACGTGAATTTTAACACCGATTATCAATATATCCGCAGCCCTACCACGGCAGGAGATCCGGCCAACATCCCCGGCGGAACCACCCCGGCCTTTGGCCGCTTGGCCAATGTGCCCATGCCGGTGAACCAGCAGTTTTACCCCAACCCCAACAGTCAACCGATTTTTATTTACAACCCCCAGACCGGCCAGGGCAATATTCAGGTGAATTCCTTTACGCCGTCAAATCCCACGGCTGGCTCGCCTACTGCGGAAAATGTTACCGGCTACGAAATGCGCAATATTCAGTGGTTTATTCAATCGCTGGGTGTAGACGGTTTCCGCCTTGATGCCACCAAGAACATGGAATGGCAGACCGCCCTGCCCTATTTCAATCAGGCAGTTTATCGCGCCTCGCCACGGACCTATCTCAATGGCGTGCAGGAAACCATATTTTCGTTCCAGGAATATTATGACGGCAATCCCGCCAACGTGGATCCGGTCATCCAGGTAAGCCCCGTGGGCGCTAATGGCGCTCCCACAGGCAACATCGGTACCGTGCAGCCGGAATTAAGCGCTCTGAATTTCCCGCTATTTTTTGCCCTGCAGCAGAACCTCACCGGTAACGGGTTTACCAACAGTTGGTACAACGTTGTCGGCAACACCTTAGACCCTACCCAGAACGGCATCGGCGAAGTCGATTTTGTGCAAAGCCAGGATAACGGAGCCCCTTATCTGGCGAATGTCGCTGCAGCCTATACGCTGATGCTGCCCGGCCAGTGCATTGTGTACTACAACGGCAATTTGACCCCTTACGACAACGGCACGCAGACATTTCCGCAAAATGGCCGTGGTGATGCCCTCGGCGGCGTGTACGGCAACACCATGGCCAATAATTCTTTAAGCACTTACAACGCCGGATCGAACACCATGACCGTAACCCACAACAACGAAATCAGCGGTTTGGTGGACATCCGCAATCGTTATTCCAGCGGCGGCTATATTCAGCGCTATATTACCCAGAACAACCTGGCGTTTGAACGCAATGATTCCGCCTTGGTGCTGCTGAACAATCAGACCGGAGGCATTTCGGGCACGGCCAGCATTCAGACCAATTTCAATCCCTACAACGTGCCCTACCTGGTGGAACTCACGGGTAACGCTGCCGCCCAGGGTCTGCCGCAGGTACTGCAGGTTTATTCTGGTGGCGTGGTCAATGTCACTTTTCCCAACAACGGCTACAACAACAGCACCGGCGGAGGCGACCTGATCTATGGGCCTGCCACACCGCAGGGCACGCTGACAGTTACCAATGTTGCCAGCCAGATTGCCGGCACTACGCCCACCACCAGCACGCCCAATCTGCCGCAGGCCAATGGCGCGGATGTTATCAGCAACGTGGCGGTGGTGAAAGGATCGCAATTTCAAATTCAATTGCAAACTCAACCTGTGTATCTTCTCGGCGACCTTTATGATTACAACGCCGGCGGCAATAACGCCATTTTTAAACTTAACGGCGGCATACAGATCAACGGCCAGAACTTTGTCAGCACCAACCCGAATACCGTCGCCTATGGCTATCTGGAATTCCAGAACGCCAGCCCGCTGGTTGGCGGGGGCACCGGCCTTTATACCGAAACGGTGAACACGTCCGACTTACCGCAAGGCTACAATTACCTTGAAGTGATTGCCTTTCGCGCCAGGCCCGGCGGCGGTCCGCCGGTGTACACCGACTGGACGCAGACCATTTATGTAGATACCGCCCCGTCGGTATCGGCCATTATGAGTTTTAACCCCACCGTTCCCGGCGTTAACCAGAACCGAACATTGACGGTGGAAAACGTGGACAGCCTGGCCAACAACATCAATGTTTTGTTTGACCTGCCGGCAGCGGATACGGCCAGTCAAATTCTGGCCCTGCTCAACAGTTCCACCCAGGCCACGCAGACTGATACCAATTTGTGGACGATTAATGCCACCGGCCTTACCAGCGGTAACCATGTAGCCACCGTGGTAACTTTCAAGCCGGACGGCACCTACAACATCCAACGTTTCGCGGGATTGTACACCTCTACCATTTATGGTGCAGGGCTGGGGGATTTGAATTTTGACGGCCAATACAACCTGGCCGATGTTCAGACCATGGCCCAGTTGCTGGCCAGCAATAATACGGAATTTAATCCGGCGGCAGATTTTCTGGGTACCGGTGTTATTACACCGCAGGATTTAATACCTTTTGGCCAAAAGCTTCAGGCGGAAGGAGCCAATAGCGCCACCATGGCGGCATACCAAGCTCTGTACGACCAGTATTTTGGCAGCAGCATTTCTTCGACCATTGCCAATACATTTGCCGCAGACAGTTTGCTTTCGACTCAGACCACGCCAACGCCGGAGCCATCGGCGGCGTGGCTTTTATTGGGTGGCTTACCGCTGATTTTGAAGCGTCGTGGTGGAGCGATGCGGAATAGGTAAAAGAGAGGGCGAGAATTGCTGGCGGCAGGGTCAATGGAAGCCCAAGCCACCCCAAAAGGGCAAGATGGTGTCAAAATGAACGCGAAGGCATATTTGTACTTGACAAACCAGTTTAACCGGTTAAACTATGTTTGTCGCTATGTTTGGGTCTGCTCTTACAAGGAGTGTTGATCATGATTAGCAGCCAATTATCTGGACGTCGGTGGCCATCCTTAAAGCAAGGATCCGCAGTGGTTACTAAAAAAGGGTTCACTCTCATTGAGTTATTGGTGGTGATTTCAATCATCGCCATTCTCATTGCCCTGCTGCTGCCGGCCTTGGCCGCAGCCAGGCAGGAAGCGGATTCCGTGCTGTGCCTTTCCAATGTCCGCCAACTGGCTCTGGGTGCCATTGAATTCACCCAGGATCATCAGGGGTTGCTCCAGCCGGATACCGATACCAATATCGTTACCGCGTACGTGGACCCCAATCATCAGCTTTTTGCCTACCGGTCAACATCCACCGGCACGTATCTGTTGGATTGGGCCAGTGCATTAATTCCATACATGGGCGGTAGCGGCAACCAGAACTTCGTGGGTATGGCCACCAGCGGCACTCCGGGCACTTATTACACCCCCGGCACTTACCCCAAGGTGTTTTTATGCCCCAGCGATCCAACCTTAAGCGACACCTGGCCGGGTTATGCCCTTATTAATAATGTCACCAATCCGACCGGCGACACCGGCGATGGAACATACGCCTATTTCCCCGTATCCTACGGCGTTAATGCGGATATCTGCTCTATTGTTGATCCCGTCAACGGCAACGATTTTAACCAAGGCTCCACCATGGACGTAGCCAATGGCCCGGCTGGTGTTGGCGGAGGTCAGCCGCTGGGGTGCAGACTCTCGCGGGTTGTGTCGCCCAGTACCACATTGCTTTTTGCCGACTGCGGCACCCGGCCCACGCAGCCGGAAGCCGTACCTGGAGCAGCGCTGAATTATAACGACGGTCTGTATTACACCACCAATTATGACGTGTACGCCAGCATTCCGGCCAGTTACCCCGCTAATACCATCAATACCTTGGAAGGTATCGCCCTGACCTCGTGGCTGCGTGACCGAATTCCGATTGCCGGAAATTTGATGCCCAGCAATATCAACGCCAGCCCGCAGCAACCGCAAAACATCATGGACCGACACGGCGACCACATCAACGTATCGTTTTGTGATGGCCATGCAGAAGCAGTTAACGTTTCGCAGTTTGCTAACGTCAACGTATCACCCTATGGCCGGTAATGGCGTGAATGGTCAGTCAGCAACAGTTTGATTACCATGTAGAGAGCTTTACACCACCCTCGTGGTCGATGGCGTTCTAGCCAACGGGCATTCAAGCCTGAAGGACGGCCAGGGTTGGGCGATGATCTATATTCGGCGGCACCAAAAGAGGAACCCAGTATGACGCATGTATTGTCGAGTGCTCACCTTGCAACTGCAATACCCCATCTGGCCGGTACCCTGGCAGGCGGGCCGGTGTTAAAGGCGCATCCGATTGATTATCTGATTATGGGTGTTTACTTTGTGTTTGTCATTGCCATCGGAGTGATTACCGGCCGGGGGCATCAAACCAGCGAAGACTTTTTTCTTTCAGGCAGGCGCATTCCGGCATGGATTACGGGGCTGGCGTTTATTTCCGCCAACCTGGGGGCTTTGGAAGTCATGGGCATGTCCCAGCAGGGCTATGAATACGGCATGATGACCGCCAACTATTATTGGATTGGGGCTATTCCGGCCATGGTGTTCATGGGTATTGCCATGATGCCCTTCTTTTACGGCAGCAAGGTACGTAGTGTGCCGGAATTTCTGAAAAAGCGCTACAATGAAGGTGCCCGTTTTATCAACGCCATCACATTCACGATTTTCACCCCGGCCATTTCGGGCATCAGCATGTACGCTTTGGCAGTGGTGATGCAGGACTTTTTGGGATGGCATTTCGGCCCGAGTGTATGGGTGTCGGCAGCGGTGGTGCTGGTGTATACATTTCTGGGCGGTCTGACGGCCAGCATTTACAATGAAGTGCTGCAGTTTTTCCTGATTGTGCTGGGCATTGCTCCACTGAGCATCATCGCACTGATTGCGAACCATGGCTGGTCGCACTTCAAAAAGTGGATTGCCACGCATCAGTTGCCGTTTTTAACTCCGGATCAGGTTACCGCGGCGGCCGCGCAGCCTGGTAAGGCCGTGCATCAGTTACCGGCGTCTCAATGGCTGAATACCTTTCACAACACACTGACGCAAAGCAATCCAATGCACATCACCTGGCCGGGCATTGTGCTGGGGCTGGGTTTTGTGTTGTCGTTTTCGTACTGGTGTACCAACTTCCTGGTGGTGCAGCGAGCGCTGGCGGCAAAAGACATGAATGATGCGCAGCGGACGCCATTGCTGGCGGCGTTTCCGAAAATGATTTTCCCTTTTATTGTCATTTTGCCGGGAGTGCTGGCTCTGCCGCTGCTGCCGCATCTTTTCCCTGGTAATACAACGGTGCATGGCCATTTAATTCCGGCCACAGAATCGTTTAACAATGTGATGCCGCTGATGCTGGCAAAGTATTATCCGGCGGGCCTGCTGGGACTGGGGCTTACGGCGCTGATGGCGTCGTTTATGTCTGGCATGGCAGGCAATGTTACGGCTTTCAATACTGTTGTAACCTATGACCTTTATGCGGTGTTCATCCGGCCGCAGGCTCCGGACCGGCATTATCTGTGGGTAGGCAGAATTTTGACGGTTGTCGGTGTGGTGATCAGCGTAGCATTTGCGTATGTGGTACGCGGTCAGTCCGGCATCATGGGGTACACGCAGACGATTTTCGGTGTAGTCAATGCGCCACTGATTGCGGTTTTTCTGCTGGGAATGTTTGCGAGTTTCACCACACCGGCCGGCGGATTGTGGGGATTGCTGGTGGGCACCGGTACCTCGGTAACGCTATGGATATTTAGATCGTACCCGGGTCTGCCGCTATGGCATCACTATAACAATAACACTACCGGGGCATTCTGGGGGGCCGTGTGGGCATTTTGTGCGGGTGCAGGTGCCACCATCATCGTAAGTTTGTTTACCAAGAAAAAAACGGACAAAGAAATGGTGGGGCTGGTTTATCAGCTTACCCCCAGGCCGGAACAGGACCACCATCTACCATGGTGGAAAAAGCCGGTGGTGCTGGGCGTATTGGCACTGGTTTTAACACTGCTGATCAATCTTTGGTTCTGGTAATATGACAGGGCCACAACCGCGGCCACTGCCGCACTGGAGAATAATATGATGGATTTACGTTTGCCCATCGGTATATTTTTTCTGCTGGTGGGAATAATTCTGGCCGGCTACGGCGTAGTGTCCACACACGACATCCCGAATATCACGGAAAAAATCAACATCAACCTGGACTGGGGCGCGGTGCTGCTGGTATTTGGCGTGGCCATGACTTTATTCGGATGGAAAGCCGAGGCAAAAGCCCGCAGCGAGAAAAAGAATTCCAAGGCCTGATGCGCAGTGCCCAATGTTGGCGAAGCGATCTGGGTTTTAGCGATCAGTCCCGATGCGCGGCTCCTGTCACGGAGGCCTGTCCCGGCCGCGCCGGGAGATTTCGGCATCCATGGCTTCCCGATGTCTGGCTCCTGTCCCGATGCGTCGGGAGATTTCGGCATCCATGCCTTCCCGATTGGCGACTCCTGTCGCATCGGGATTTCGGCATCCGTGCCTCAACGGGTGGCGGCCCGCAGACGGGAGACGGGAATATCTGTGTTACCGCAGTGGCACACTGGCAAGGGTGAGTTGAATCGTATATCGTTAGCCCCATGCGAAAGGTCAAGAAAACAACCCTCCATTCCGATGCGAACCTGCTGGAGGATGCCCGGCAAATCATAAAATCCGAAGCGCAAAGTCTACTGGCCATCGCCGGACGCATGGATCAAGCCCTTGTGCGGGCTATACATCTTATTCATGACCATATTGGGCCGGATTCCGCCGGGGTGCTGGTGGTCAGCGGAGTCGGAAAATCGGGGCTGGTGGGCCAGCGGATCAGTGCCAGCTTTGCCAGCACCGGCACGCCCTCGCATTTTCTTCATCCGGTGGAAGCCCTGCATGGAGATCTGGGGCGGGTACGCCGGCAGGATTTGGTCTTGCTGCTATCTTATGGTGGAGAAACGGATGAATTAATCCGTCTGATGGACCACTTAAAACGCATGCGAGTGCCCACCATCGCCATCACCAGTCAGGCGTCAAGCTCTCTGGGAAGGCTGGGGGATATCTGCATCGGGCTGGGTTCGCTGGAAGAAGCCTGCCCCCTGCGACTGGCCCCTACCACCAGTGTAACGTGCATCAGTGCCGTTGCCGATGCTCTGGTGCTGGGAGTGATGAGCCTCAGGCATTTTTCAGCGGAAGATTTTGCGGCTTTTCATCCCGCCGGTTCCCTGGGGCGAAAATTGCTTAGGGTGCGCGATGCAATGAGTTTTGTGGTGGGTAAAAATATATCGGTTGCATCCATGAAATCGACGGTGCGGCAAGTGCTGGCCCAAGATAAGACCTTGGGCCGAAGGGCGGGAGCGGTTATTCTGGTGGACCCAAAGGGAGTATTGGCTGGAATATTCACCGATGGGGACCTTCGCCGCAAGCTCGGACAATATGCCGACCTGCTGGAAATGCCGATGGCCAAAGTAATGACGGTGAATCCAAAGGCTATCGGACATCAGGCGCTGGCCAGTGAAGCCCTGGCCCTGTTAAACCGCCACCGGATCGACGAATTGCCGGTAGTGGATGAGTGCAACCGCCCGGTCGGGCTTATCGACGTGCAGGATTTGGTAACCCTGCGAGTGTTAGAATAATTCAAGGTCGCCGCGTGATGGCCACCAGCGCAATAAGCAGCGACAAAAATGGTCGAATGGAAGTACGGAGTTGCGGATGGATATTCAGTTGCTGATTCTGGATGTGGATGGGGTGCTCACCGATGGTGGAATCATCCGCGATGACAGCGGTCAACAAATTAAGCGATTTCATGTTCGTGATGGCGCGGGGATTGTGATGTGGCGGCGCTTTAACCGGCAGGTAGCCATAATCACCGGAAAGGAAAGCCAGGTGGTGCAGCACCGTGCGGAAGAACTGGGAATTACCCAAGTCTACCAGAACGTTACCAATAAGCTGGAAGTGTATGGAGATTTACTCCAGCAGTTGGGCTTGCAAGACGCGCAAGTGGCTTATGTGGGCGATGACCTGCCTGACCTGCCGGTGATGCGGCGCTGCGGCTGCCCTATTGCCGTAGCCGACGCCGTGCCGGAAGTAAGGGCTGCGGCCCAATATGTTACTGCTGCTCCCGGCGGATTCGGGGCGGTGCGCGATGCCATCGAATGGCTCTGCAAGCAGATGAACATCTGGGACCAGGTGATAGCCCGGTACACGTGCTAATAAATGGGTTGTGCGTACCTGGTGCCAGAGGCCCCAATTCGGACAGCATGTTAAATTATGAAAAAAAAAATTCTTCTATACATGGCAACCCTGGTCGTGGTGGCGGTCATATTCGCCTGGGTGACGGGCCTCTTTTCCGGGGCCGGAGTGTGGCGCATTCATCATCAGCCGGTACATCCGGTTCCGGTCTTTACCACCAAAGGCATGGCCCACCTGGTGATGGAGGTGCGCAGCTCCAAGGGCGTGCTGGAATATGTGCTACGCGCACGGCAAGCACTTCCCAAGGGCAACGGGCGATATCTGCTTACTGAACCAAGCATGCAATTTTTCAGCGCCAATAATCAATCGACCGTTATTGCCAGCGACATGGGCGATGTTTATGTGGATCAGGTGGGCGGAGCGATGTCCAGCCACGTTTACCCGCGGAAGGGCAAACTTTTTGGCCATCCGACCATCACCATGGGACCGGTAAAATCCTTCATCCACGGCGTGCGCAGGCGACAACCGGGACAAATGCAAATCCGGTTTTCCCGCCCGCTTTCGTTTAATTATCAACAGGGCATTATCAAGAGTTCAGGAGCCGTCCATCTGCGTAGTGATCAGGCGGACTTCGACGGTCTGGGCCTGACCGCTCAGATTGACCTGCCTCATAAAAAATTGACCTACCTGCGAATTGACAAAGGCATTCGGATGGTGCTGCGTCATGTCTACAATGCCGGCGGTTTTGGGCAAAATTCTGTATCCAGTCCACCGGCCGTCAACAGTCAGCAGCCGACAACGCCCACCTCCGCCGTGACTTCATCTGGAAAGGTTAACCCGCCATCGGCGGTAGTGGCCAACGCGCCGGTGGTGTATCGGCTGGATTTTATCGACCATGTGAAGGCCTTGATCGGCCCACAGGAGATTCAGGCTCCACGTTTTGTCGTTTATTTTTCCGGAAGTGCGGCCGCTCCGCCAAAACCAACACCCGCCATAGTCCCCTCGACTGGCCCATCCGTGGCCACACCGCCTGCCACCGGTACTGCGGTTCACTCTCTTGTGGTCCACACCCATCGCGATGCGGAACTGTTTCTCACCTGGACCGGCCCGATGATCATGCGTCCCCAACCGCCCCACTCGGTGCATCTGTTGGGACCGAAAGATGTTTTATTTGAAGCCCGAGGACAGGTTGGCGAGCCGGTTCGGCTGACCGATGACAAAACCCTTTCCGCGCTGGCCGAGGAAGTGACCTATCAAACCCAGCCGCAAATTCTTCAACTTCTGTCTGGTGTCGGCACTACCGTGGTGCTGAACAGCAGCCAATTCGGAACGGTTCATTGTCCGAAGGTAACTTTCAATCGTTTAACCAACCGAGTTCTGCTGACCGGGCCGGGAACAGCCAGGCTTAGCGCGTCGCACGGACCAACATCCGGCGGCTGGCAAGCGACATGGAAAAAATTCGTCCACCTCCGCCTCGCTCCGATGCCGGAAACCAGTCCATCAGGCCGCACTACGCTTGAGGTGCGCCGTGTAATTCTCCGTGGACAAGCACGGGTTCAACATGTCGGGCTGAGCATTCATGGCGACGAACTGGCGGCCTGGCTCACTGCCGCTGGTCCGGCACACCACCACCAGGCGTTGCAACGGCTTCTGGCCAAGGGACACGTGCAAGTGCTTTCACAAACGTCCGCGGCCAGGGGTGCTCCCGCCAACAACAGCCGCATGACCTGCGATCAATTGTTGATTCAATCCACCCGCCAGGCCGGCCACCAAACACCTGTACCGCAGAGCCTGCTGGCCACCGGCCATGTCCATCTGAAACTTATCCAGCCTGCTGCGAATACCGGATCTACACCGGCAGTTTACACAATTATTACGCCGCACTTAGCGGCTATACTGGCTCCAACCCAGGTTCGGCCGGACCGATCCAGTCATCTGTTATCTTCTTCCGGACGCTTCACCGTTACCCAGTTTAGCGCCACGGCTGGTGTGCAGTTGGGAATCAGCAACATGGACCGCCCGATCACGGCGACGGCGACCGCAATATCCGGCAATCGCCGCACAGGAATCATGGAGCTTACTGGAGGTAATGCGGCCGATTCCTCCGCCTGGGCTGAGATTACGCAGCAGGGCAATTTTATTACCGGCCCGGATCTGATTCTGCATCAAAAGGCGCAAGCAATTTTCGCACGCGGCCCCGGCAAGTTTGTCATCCTGCGTAAAAAATCCCCCAACACGGCAGCGAAACCGGGCGTACAAATCCTCTGGCAAAAATCCATGAAGTATCTTGGTACCACCCACAAAGCCTTATTTGTTGGCCACGTGCAGGCCCAATTGCTATCTCGGCCTGACCAGCAAAGTCGACTGGCCTGCCATCAATTGGCCATTCTACTGGCAAAACCCGCAGCGGCACAGTCTGATGCCACCGGCCAATTGCATCTGGTGGATTTGCAGGCCCAGGGCGCAGCCGGCCACCGACTCAATGCCATGAACGCCAGTTTTAACCCGCGAGGTCTGCTGCAAACCCGTTTGTATATTCAGGGTAATTCTCTGCATTACAATGCCCTGCTTCGACGTTTGACTGTTGCCGGCCCCGGGCAGATGTCGCTGGAGGACTATCGGGGAGAATCAGCGGCCAGGCGTCGGGCTGCGGCCAAAAAACCCATGGGTAATCCACTGGGTCAGCCCCGTGGCCAAAGCGCTTTCGCCTGGTCGCAGGGGCTGCGCTACCACGGAAATACGGGCGTTTTGTCTCTGTGGGGCCGAGTTCGCCTGGTATATAAACCACTCCACCCGTTGCAGGCCTCGATGATCGGGGCGGTGGACAACTCCACCCAGGTCCAGCACACTGCTGGTGCTGGGGCAGGCGAACGAGCCAGGTTGATTCTGCTGGATTGTCGACGATTGATGGCACAGCTCACGCGGCCAGGTCAGGCGAAAACCAGCGCGATGGAACTGGGCATGGGTGGTCCCATGAAACTTAATTTCGTGCAGGCACAGGCTGCGGCTTTGGAACTTCTGGGAATTCGGATGACTGCTGATGTCCTGAAATTTAACACCGCTAAAGAGCAGGCCACTGCAATGGGCTTAAATGGCCACGAAGCCGTGGTCAGCAGTAGAAATGGCCAGGCGCACGGTCAGGCCCGCAAAATAATATGGAACCTGGCTAAAGGCCGGACAGGCTTGATATTTATTCAACCGCGTGGAACGATTTCCACACACTAAGCGGGAATGGCGGACAAAAAGTCGGATTTACTTATGGTAAAACCAAGGTTGGTCTGGGTAACCATTGTTGCTATAGGTTTGGCTTGCGGCGGCAGTGCGTCTGGCGCATCGGGTGCCTCCGCCACCATGACCGCATTGGCCACGGGTAAGGGACCGGGCAAAAATAACTTCGCACTTTCCGGCTGGCCCTTTTGGCCTCCAGCTTCGTTGTTCGCTCGTTTCAGACCCACTGCCGGGGTATGCGCCTCACTCACGCCTCGCT
>JAJZNX010000017.1:0-51994 GCA_021852275.1 Planctomycetota bacterium
CATCTTCTTTCGCCATCGCTTTTCTCCTTTCATTTGCGATGGCTACAGATTCTCATGTTCCTTTCATCTTTGGAAGACGGGGTTCGTGGGACGGACACGCCGTATCAACACAATTTATTTCCTGACAGCCCCTTAGTGCATTTGCGGCAGGGTTCATCATATACATACAGGATAGCCTGGCAGTGCTCTGGCAATCCGACGACTCGTGCGGTATCCTGTGCGATCTTTGGTACTGGTAAAGGCGTTAAATCTGGAGAACTTTATGACCCAGCCATCACGAAACGAAATATGTCGGACTGCCAGTGCGAAGCTGGAAAAGCAGGATGTGAAGCAAATTCGAGCCATGGTTGGTTTCGACGGGTTCGTGGATGAAATTATTGAAGTGGTGGACAAACGCCACAATGCCGCATCGTATGAACGTCTGAAAAACATTGAGGAATTCGGGAAGAAAATTGTTTCCGCTGCCGGCCAAAGTTCTAATTACGAACTGGTGGTGACGCAGCAGAAACTGGGTGGCAATGGGCCGATTATGGCCAATGCCCTGGCGTCGATTGGTTTGACAACCACTTATATCGGCAACCTGGGCTATCCGGATTTGCATCCGGTGTTTCGGGAAATGACCAGCCGGGCGACAGTAATCAGCATTGCCGAAGCTTGCCACACGGATGCTCTGGAGTTTTTGGATGGCAAACTACTGCTGGGAAAAATGACTCCTACGGCGGAGGTTCATTGGGATAACATTGTTCAGCGTGTCGGGCGGGAGCGTCTGGTGGCGCTGGTGCAAGAGAGCGATCTGATTGGCATGGTGAATTGGACTATGCTGCCGCACATGACAGAAATCTGGTCGCGTCTGCTTAGCGAAATGCTCATCAAGCTTCCCCATAATGGCCATAAAAAACTTTTTGTGGATCTGGCCGATCCGGAAAAGCGGGCGGTGCAGGATTTGCGGGCGGGTTTGACCATGCTGCAAAGTATGCAGGAGCATGTGCATGTAATTCTGGGCCTTAATTTGAAGGAAGCGGTGCAAGTAGCGGCGGCATTGGGATTGCCGCCATATAAGAATCCGGAAAAGGAAATTGAGCCGATGGCGGCGGCTATCCGTAACAAGCTGGGCTTGGGCACGGTGGTGGTACATCCGCGGGCGGCGGCGGCAGCAGCCAACACGGAAGGCACGGCCTGGTTTGCCGGACCGTTTGTGGCCCAGCCCAAAATCAGCACCGGAGCGGGTGATCATTTTAATGCGGGCTTTGTTTCGGGGCAGTTGTTGGGCTTGAGTTTGGCGGAATCTTTGTGCATGGGCACGGCCACCAGCGGCTTTTATGTTCGAACTGCCATCAGTCCCAGCGCTGCGCAATTGGTGGAATTTATCCGTGATCTGCCACAGCCGCAGGGGTAGCCGCTATAACTTTTGGCGTGGATAGAGAAGATGACTGGGTTTATGTTGGAGAACCCTATGGCGCAACCATCCAGAAGCGAAATTTGTACCCAAGTCAGTATGAAGTTGGCCCGGCAGGATATGTCGCGGATTCGGGCACTGGTGGGGCTGGATGGTTTCGTAGACGAAATTATTGAAGTAGTGGATAAACGTCGCAATGCCGTTTCGTATGATCGCCTGAAAACCATCGAAGAATTTGGAAAGAAAATTCTTTCCGCCGCCGGGCAAAGTTCCAACTATGAACTGGTGGTCACGCAGCAAAAACTGGGCGGTAACGGACCGATTATGGCCAATGCCCTGGCGTCGATGGGTTTGACAACCACTTACATCGGCAATCTGGGATATCCGGATTTGCATCCGGTATTCAGGGAAATGACCAACCGGGCGACAGTGATCAGCATTGCCGACCCCGGGCATACGGACGCGTTGGAATTTTTTGATGGCAAGCTGATGCTCGGCAAAATAACGCCCACCGCAGATGTTAACTGGAATAACATCATCCAGCGGGTAGGGCGGCAGCGTTTGACCAACCTGGTGGAAGAGTGTGATTTGATCGGGATGGTAAGCTGGACGCACTTGCCATATATGAACGATATCTGGGAGCGATTGCTAAGCGAAGTTATTGTGATGTTGCCGCACAGCGAACGTAAGATATTTTTTGTGGATCTGGCCGATCCGGAAAAGCGGGCGTTGCAGGACTTGCTGGCGGGGCTGCGCATTTTGCAACAAATTCAGCAACATATTCATGTGATGCTGGGACTGAATCTGAAGGAAGCGGTGCAGGTAGCGGCGGCATTGGGATTGCCACCATATAAGAATCCGGAAAAGGAAATTGAGCCGATGGCGGCGGCTATCCGTAACAAGCTGGGCTTGGGCACGGTGGTGGTACATCCGCGGGCGGCGGCGGCAGCAGCCAACACGGAAGGCACGGCCTGGTTTGCCGGACCGTTTGTGGCCCAGCCCAAAATCAGCACCGGAGCGGGTGATCATTTTAATGCGGGCTTTGTTTCGGGGCAGTTGTTGGGCTTGAGTTTGGTGGAATCTTTGTGCATGGGCACGGCCACCAGCGGCTTTTATGTGCGGAGCGCGATCAGTCCCAGTTCCTCACAGTTGGTGGAATTTATACGTGATCTGCCGCAGCCGCAGGGGTAAATGGTGGAATTAAAAAATGGGGGGGAGAGGTTGGCCCACTTATTATTCTGTGCATGGGGCTGTGATCGGTATCGGCAAATCTGATTCAATAATTTCAACTTCAGTAGGAGTGGGTCGATGAAACTTTCCGCGCACTACCCAATACGCACCGAGGAGGTTCCAGGTTATGGGTAAAAAGCGGATGGCTTGAGCTAAAGCAAAAGACTGACTGGCGGTATCCACACCGCGGGTGACAAAAAAGTGCAGCAAAATCGCCTCGGTAACGCCAATGCCTTGTGGGGGCATAATGGGCAGGCTTGCGGCCAAGGCAGCCAGCGGAATGTAGGCCATGAAGCAGCCAAATGACGCGTGCATACCAAAGGCGCGGCCGGCGAGAAAACCGGCCAGCGGTAACACGCTTTGGGAAATCATGCTGAGGCCAAATGTACCGGCGACCAGGCGCAGGTGATGGCGGTAAGCCAGCAAAGAGCGATCGGCATGTTTGATGAATTCCGGCAGGGGCAGGCGGTTCAAGATGGAATCTATCCCCAGCCATCGTCGCAGCCGGGCCGAAAAATACAGGATGCAGCCGACAAGGGTCGCCGCAAGCAAGCCACCGGTCAGCATTACCACACGCAGTAAAACCGGGTCGCTTCCTGTACCGGTTGCGGTGCCAAGCGGACTGGCGGATGATGCTGAATTAACCATCAACTGTATGGTGGCTGCAATGCCAGCCACCATCACCAGGCCGACCAGGCCAATGACGCGGTCCAGCAGCACGGTTACGGCGCTTTGGGTGGTTTGGCCGGTGACCCGGGCGGTGTACAGGATTTTGACCAGATCGCCACTGGTGGTACCCGGCAAAAATGTGGAATAAAACTGACCAACGAAATTCAGTCGCAGGCACTGGGCATAGGAGAGGTGCATGTCCTGCACGCTCATCAGCAGTTGCCAGCGCCAGGCAGTGAGGAAAAATGGAATCCCCACGATGATTAAAGCACCCAACAACAACCAGGCATTGGCCCGCACAATAAGAGAATGCAGGCCTGCTTCAATTTCCGGATGACCGCCGGCTGTAGCCAGGTAACTTAAAGGCAACGTGAGTTGCCGGGGGAACATGATGGGATACCTGGTGGCAGAAGCGGTGACGATTTTGCCGGAGGGAAGTCTGACCTGAATTATTTGATTGGCAAAACGCACGGTTACGCTACGGGCCGTGCGAGATACAACGGGCAACCGGGTGGCGTGCACGAATACGGCCGCACGCACCGTTTGGCCTCTGGCAATCACGGCGGTGTCGTGCCAGGATATTTGCCCAAGAACCCACCACAGCCCAAGTATGGCAATGACGAATTTGAGTGCGGTGAGCACCAGCCGGCGGGTATGGTGTTGCGATGACGGATGCGGTTGTGGCATAAGGGCCTCACGGATGAAATCCGGTTGGTTCGCCTGCGGCGCAGCCGGCTTAAATTCCCAGGTCTTGTTTGGTGAGCAGGGCTTCAAAGATGAAGCCGGCGGCCTGAATGTTTTCGCGAGCACCCTCTTGACGGTCGATCACGGCGACAATTCTTTCGACGGTTGCCCCTGCGGATTGAATAACTTTAGCTGCTTCCAGCACCTGTCCGCCGGTGGTAGCGATATCCTCTACCAGCAGTACGTGCTCACCGGGCAGCAGCAGACCTTCAATGAGTTTGGAAGTGCCATAGTCTTTTTTTGAATTGCGGACAATAAAAAACGGCAGTCCAGCCGCCAAAGATGCCGCGGCCGCCAGAGCCACTCCGCCCAGTTCGGCCCCGGCGAAACGCTTGGTGGCGGGGGTGCGGTGGGCGGCCAGCCGCGTGCCAAGGGCGGCAAGAATGTCCGGCTGGGTTTCAAACAGATACTTATCCATATAATATCTGGATTTTTTCCCTGATCGCAGGGTAAAATCGCCTTCCAGATAAGCAGTAGCCTTAATCCGTGCCGCGAGAGTGGCGTGATTCATCATGGTAGGGGTTACTCCAAAGAATTCGGATAGATTGACATCGCGTGGCAAGCATCGGCGTGCCCGGCCAATCATCTGGTTCCAACGGCTTTAGCCCGCCGCTATGGTTTGTGTTCCAAGACATCGGATTCGCTGGTAGCGTTGTTCCAGCAAGGTGTCCAGGGGGATGGCCCGGAGTTCGCGCAGTGTGCGATCGATAAAACGTTCCAAGCTATCCGCCGCGGCTCGGGGATTGCGATGCGCGCCACCCAGCGGCTCTTTGATGATTTCGTCAATCACGCCCAGCTTTTTAAGAGCCTCGCTGGTGAGCTTGAGAGCGGCAGCCGCATCCGGAGCATTTTGGGAGTCTTTCCACAAAATGCCGCTGCAGCCTTCGGGTGAAATGACCGAGTACCATGCAAACTGCAGCATGGCCGTGCGATCGCCTACGCCGATACCCAAGGCTCCGCCCGATCCACCTTCACCAATGACGATGCAGACAACGGGAGTGGGTAGACTGGACATTTCCCGCAGATTGACCGCAATGGCCTCGGCTACGCCGCGTTCTTCAGAGCCAATGCCGGGATAGGCTCCAGCCGTATCAATGAGCGTGACCACTGGCAGGCCGAATTTGGCGGCAAACTGCATTTTCAACAGGGCTTTGCGGTAGCCTTCTGGATTGGCGCAACCGAATTGGCAGCCTATTTTTTCCTTGGTGTCGCGCCCCTTGTGATGGCCAATCAGCATGACCTTATGGCCGCCGATACGGCCCGTGCCGGTGACGACGGCCCGATCATCGCCAAAACGCCGGTCGCCGTGCAGTTCAACAAAATCCTTGACGATCATATCTATATAATCGCGCGTTTGAGGGCGGGCGGGATGCCGGGCTACCTGCACCACTTCCCATGGCGAAAGATTCTGATAGGTCTTGCGGATTAATGCCGTTAAATTTTCGCGTAGTTGCTGGATTTCAGGGGTGTAATCCACACCTCGCTGTTCCTGCATGACTACTAGATCGTAAATTTGACGTTCCAGCTTCAATATAGGTTTTTCAAACTCCAGGGCCATTCCCACGGGCGGATTTCGCGGCGGTTCGGGGGCTGCCGTGGAAGTGGTTGCGCCAGGCACTGCAGTCGTAACCGCACTGGACTGGGCCGAAGACCCAGATGATGGGGGGGGAGGCTGATAGCTTTCCGCAGCCTGAGTTTCTTGTACAGACTTAACCTGGTGTTTGAGGGATTTCTTTTTCGCCATGCGTAATTCTCCAGTGCAGGGTTAGCCGATCGAATGTCGGCGTACTCATTACCGACCAGCAGGGCAAACCAGCTTTGTTCAGCCCTCGTAAACCCGTCAATAGTGTAACGCAATCCAGTAATTTTGTAATGGCATCCGGGCGGGCTTAAGGACGGAAAAGAGCAATTGGTCTGAGCGGTGGTGTTGCGGCAGAGCGAGCCAGGAAATACTGCCCCGCCTAAGACTTTCACCTATAGAACCTTAGGTGAATCCTTTAAAAGCATCTAAGGACTAAGCCTGATATGTTTTTGCGAGTTTATCTGATTTCGCATATGCGTTGTTCGTACGATGATGCTTTTGTTGAATCTGTTCTTGGCCGCACAGTGAAACTACTGCGGCGAGGACAGTACAGATAGACTGTGTAGTCTTCTGTAATCAGGGCCGTAAAGGGTACTTTAAGTAAAGGTGCAGGGACGGGGTTGTATGTTTGTAGTTCGCCGACGCACCAGATCCCGCCCCTCACCTTTTTATAGTTGTCATGCAAAAAAATAAAAAGGAGCATAGTGCTGTCGGTTAAGAGGAGTTTTTTTCCGGGTCCGCTGGTACGGATGCTTCGGTGAAATGTGGATGGTCTTTAAAGTCATGGAAAGGCATACAAGGTACTTGAAGTAAGGTGTGGGGATGAGGTTATATGTTTGTAGTTCGCCGACGCACCAGACCTCTTCCCCCACCTTTTTTGATTTCCCTTTTGTTTCTTAGTTGACGTCGCTGCGGAGTTGGATACAATTTTCATCGATGTGTGTCGGTTGTGCTGCAATCTTGGCGGCGCTGTTAAATTTGGTCGGACTTTATCCGACGCTGGAGGATGTTTCAACAAGAGTTGGTGTTGTGTTGTCACTGTAGGCGTAAACAGTGCAACATTGCGGAATGTCTTACAGGGATCACTTTTTTAAGAGAAAGGAACCATCTATGAGAAAACGCATCACCTTACCCATCCTTTTGGCGGCGGCTATGGCCGCGACGGCGGTAGGCAGTGTCCGGGCAGCGGATTCTTCCAACTACCAGCAGTTGCAGAAAAAGTACAGCACCCTGAAAGTGCAGATGCAGGCCATGCAAAAGCAGATGGCCCAGATGCAAAAGCAGATGGCGGCCCAACAGAAACAGATGAAAGCGGTGCAGCAGGCCGCGCCGAGCATCAATGAACGAGCTACCCGGCGGGCGATCAAACGGCTTTCGCGGCAGGTGATGAAGCTAAGCGAGAAGGAAGCTGCCTTGGAGCCTGGCAACATTCAGGTGTTGATTGCCGGAGACGTGAATGTGCAGTTTCAAAATAAATCGGGTGGCAATTCCACTTTTTATGCTGATTCCAGCCCGATGATTCAGGTACGCATCGATAAGAATATCTTTGTGAACACGGCTTTTGACTTTTATACCGCCAGCGGTCAGGCTGGTGGCAGCGCTGCGGACATCGGCGCAGCTAACATTAATTATGAACTTGGTGATTACATGACCGTCGGTGGCGGTCTTATCACCAGTCCCATTGGTGGAATCGTGGGAAACTACAATCCAGCACCATGGAATCGTTGGCTGGTAGATGGCTCTCTGGAAGATAATTTGCTTCCACCCAATGAACTTGGCATCTGGACCCGTGGCGGGATTCCAGCTCCGGGCAACTTGGGTTATCTGACATACTTTTTGTTTGTCAGCAACGGGCCGGAATTCATTGGCACTTCCGGGGTGCCGAATCAACTCAGCTACGACAATTTCACAGCCACTCAAAATGCCAAGACCGTGGGCGGCCGGATCAGCTATCTCCCGATTCCCAATGTCGAAATCGGTTATTCAGCCGAATGGGCCAGTCCCACCCAGTCCGGAGCTTTGACCAAAAGTGATTCTTGGATACAGGCGGTGGATTTCAATAGCTATTACTTCAATAAAAAGATTGAAGGCTTTGTGAAATTCCGCGGTGGTTGGACTTGGGAGCAAGTTGGTCAGGGCGGCATCACACCCGGTAATCCCACCACGCCTCCGGCACTTGGGAATATGTCCAATGGGGGGCAGATCGATGTGGCTTACCAACCCAGCATGTGTGGCATTAAATACCTGGACAAGATGATGGTGGCATTCCGATACGACCGCACGGATGGCCCGGTTACGGGAGTGCAAACGCCCGGAGCCATGCATGAGCAGCGCTACAGCGTCGGGTTGGATTATTGGCTGCATTCCAATGCCGTGCTCAAGTTTGAGTACGAATTTGACAATGTGCCGGACCAGCATGGCAGCGACGCCATGTTTATGCAATTTGCCGTGGGCATCTAAGGTTCAATGGAAGAATAAGGACTTGAGTCTACTTTGATTTGAGGAGTACATCACTATGAATCTCAGGAATATTCAAACTGTTCGCATGATTATGCTGGTGGGTCTGGCCGCAGCAAGCCTGACGTTGATGGCCGGTTGTTCCAATAACGGCACCGCCGGAAAACCTACCGCGAAAAAAGCGGCCAAACCGGCGGCGATCTGGCCTTTGGCGGTTCAAGATCCAGCTAAAAATGAAACTGGTGCCCAGATCTGGTCGGAAAATTGCCTGCGGTGCCATCAGTTGCGTTCACCATCGCAATACACTCCAGCGCAATGGGGTGTGATTGTGCAATACATGAGGCTGAAGGCCGGTCTGACTGGTGAACAGGCTCGCAAGGTGCTGGCGTTTCTCAAGAGTGCCAGCGCTCATTGAGTCGGTATAAACACCGATAGATTTGTCTGCGGCACACTGCGGTTTGTCCATTGCGGCCTGCTGCCGTTGGTCGATACTCTCCGGCCTCGCGAGTAATCGCGGGGCCGGAGTTTTTATTAACGTGGTACGTACCATGGGCGCACGTCGACGGCATACATGCCAGCGGCTTTCGCTGCTTGAAAGCCCAACTCGGCATCTTCATAGACGGCGCAGTGTTGCGGTGCCACGCCCATGCGTCGGGCCGCTGCCAGAAATGTATCCGGGGCTGGTTTTCCATGACGAACATCATCGGCGCAAACCACGACTGGAAAAAAATCCTCCATGCCGATCAAGGCCAACTCTTGTGTTACAACGGCTCGCGTTCCACCGCTGGCGACGGCTAATTTGCGGTGGCCCAGTTCCCGACGGGCGAGAGCCACCACCGGCAGCACGGGTTTTGTTTCCGGCAGGCGAGTAAGAAAATTCTGTTCTTTGGCGTGGGCGAGCGTGGCGGCGTCTGACCGCCCATGTTCCGCACAGAGTATCGAGGCTATTTTTTGTGTAGGTGTGCCTGCCAACGCGTAAAAGCGTGATTCCGGAAAGACAATATTGGTATCCGTCAGGGCCATCAGCCATGCCTGGTAATGTAAGGTCATGGTGTCGAGCAGGGTTCCGTCCAGGTCAAAAATCAGCCCTTTGATAACCTCCGGAATTTTAGCGTCCGGCTGTCTGATCCAGCGGGTGTCGGTCATCGATACTGGTGTTTTTGTCGGATTATTCATCGTCATAGAAGCTTTCATGTCAGGTTTGATTCATTATTTTTTTATAAGGTTGGCCCAGAGGCAACTTACGCATGCACTAATAAGGTTATATCTTGCGGCAACTGATTGGCCACCGCGGTGAGGATATCTCCCTGCAAGCTGCGAGCCAGCAGGCTGCGTTTGGAAACGCCCATTAAAACGGCTTCCACGCCATAAGTAGCAGCAAAGTCGAGAATGGTATACGCCACATCCTGGGAGACGGCATAAATGGCTTCCATGGGAATATTCTTTTGCAGACAAAATTTCTGTGCCAACTCAAAGGTATAACGGGCAGGCTCATCTTCCTCCAGCGTGGGGCCTTCTTGCTGGGCCACAAACGAAAGATTTAGATGGCGCACGTACAAGACAAATAAACAACCCTTGATCTGAGCCGCATATTTGGCCGCAAACTCCAGCAGTGCCGGTGCCCCGGTAGTGGCCACCAATACGCGCGGACGGTCCACGTCGGCGGCGGGTGGCAGGGAGACTGGTACCGGTACTGCCTCAGGAGGATTAACGACGATTTCGCGTTGGGCCCGCACCCGCCCCAGTTCCAACCCGCACTGGTACATCGCTACTGCGGCCAGCAGCCCAAGCATGATCGCCCACACCAGAAAATAAAGTGCGTCGTACGGTGTTTTGGAATGCCAGATCATCGCCCCTTTGATGAGCAGAAACAGGGCCAGCAGCCCGCACACTATTCCACCGATAAGGGCGCTTTGCGTTTGATAGCGTTTGCGCAGATGCTGCGCATAAAACCGGGCCAGCAAGCCCACGCCCAGCACACAAAGCACAAAAATAAGGGCTTCGCGCTTGGTGGCAGCCAGCGTTAATTCCACGCACATCATCACCGCACCGGTGAGTAAAAGGCCGGCACGTTCCCATGGTTTTATCTTCAGGGTTTTGTTGGTCGCGGTGCTCCCGATATTGATGGTGATGGCACCAACCACTCCGATGGCATATAAATCTGCCAGCGTGGCCAGATTATGAAAAAGAGACAAAATGATGGTGGGCACCAGAACTGCTGGAATCAGGGCAATGGCCGGTACTCCAAAGCGATTCAGTTGATGCAGAATTTCCGGTAATTCTTTCCCGCGTGCCATGGTGTACTGAATGCTCATCATTGCCCCGATGGCTGTGTTCACCGCCGAAAAAAGCAGCAGCCCGAACACAATGCCGCATATCCAGCCGAACCATTTACCCACAAAATCCGTGGCCATCACGCGCAGGGCGGCATTTTGAATATCGTTTTCTCTTTGATAATTCGGATTCAAATTTGACACGTACGCTTTTTCCGCAGGCTTCGATTGCCAATCCGGATGCTTATTAAGGAACGGTTGTAACGCCGCTTGCGAACGAACCTGGGGCTGCATGAATTTGCCCGCCGGATTTGCCGGATTCGGCGTTAATGCCGACATGCCGATCGCCAAAATAAGATTCAATATGACCACTTCCGCCATCACCGGAAAAATGGTTCGTTTGGCGGTTCTTTTTACCGGCGGTACCATCACGCCCGTCATGTTGGCCACGGCTTCCACACCAGACAGCGCCAGCACTACATTTACAAATGTATACCACCGTACTGGCAGATGGTTGGTCAGATGACTAAACGGCGTAATGCGTTCCCAGCCGGTTGCCAGGTGTGGAATGCTGTAAATGGCGATGATGGCCGTCAACACCATCGTAACCATCGCAATAATCAAAGCCCCCCAGCCCACCTTCCGCAAACCAAAATAATTGAAAATACCAATGGCTACGATACCGGCAATGGCCAGCGGTGGAATCAGATGGCCGGCATCCGGCACGCCCAGGTATGCCAATCCGTCGTACGCAGACATGGCTGCGGTTACCACATAATCCGCGCACAGAAGCAATGCCCCTATGACCGCCAGATTGCTGCTGATCTGCCGCGCCGATGAATACACACCGCCGCCATCCGGAAAGCACCGGCAGATTACCGAATAAGACCAGCCCGCCATGATTACCAATATGCCTACGCCTAAGACATACCAGAAACTTGCATACAGGCTATAGTAAAACGCCAACCCCAGTACATAAAATCGGCTGGTTCCCCAATCCCCATATAGGATTGCTCCCGCATGGGGTGCGCTAAGCTCGCGCGGTCGCTCGGTTGGTTTTGCCGTTGTTTTGGCCATGAAGTTAACAGCATCCGGGCTGCTGTCTGCAACAAGGCTTTCACGCCTCGTGCCAATACCGCCCGGCCTCTGATTCCCTAAGTTTGCCAACGTGCTGGTTGGCTCTTTCCCGTTGTATCCGTCAACATCCGCCCGGGCCGTTGGCCGCATCGGTATGAGCCGTGCAGCTTCACTACATGCCGGCTTGTTGCATCCAGCTTCGAGTTACCGGGTGTTTCCGGACTGCTTTGCAACGGGTATTAAGCCGTCAGCGAGCGTAATCCTAGCGTCATTAGGCGGAGAGTCAAGGATTTAATTCATTGCGGGAGCGGGTTGCGTAGCCGAGCGATAGAATTCACTTTTATAAATTCTATCCGTCCATCTTCAAGATTCCGAAGTGTACTTGGCTCTATAACGGCTCGATGACGGCGGGGGGCTCACCCGCCTCAAGCATCCGCTGCAGCAGTCGCCGGCGTAAATTGTCGGCAATGTGACGATGTGTCTGTCGGCCCACCAGGTTATCCAATTCATAAGGATCTGCAGCCAGGTCATAAAGGTACTGTTCCACGTATCGCCGGGCGGATGAATCCTTCCATCCATGTTGATCCGGTGCGGTGACGCCGTATTTCCATTGGCTGGTGCGAATCGCCCGGCCCACCTGCGATTCGCTGATCTGAATGAAAACCTCTTTGGGCCAGTTAGAACGTTGGCCACCGAGCAACGGCAAAATTGATCGCCCCTGCATGGATTTTGGAATGGGAATCCCGGCTGCATCCAGCAAGGTTGGCGGCAGATCAATCAGGCTGATGAGTTCTCTCAGCCGGCCGCCACCACTAAACGGCCCTCCGTACAAGGCGGTGGGTACTCGGATAGAGCTTTCATGGCAGCTTCGCTTATATTCATCATTTCGCGTTTTGAAATGACATCCGTGGTCGGCCGTAAACAATATCACGGTATTATCAGCAATCTGAAGGCTCTTGAGGGCATCGAGGATTCGCCCCAATGCTTCGTCAAGCCGTTTGATCATTCCCCAGTATCCACCTAAATGCCGGGCTGCGGATCCGCCCAATGCGGCCAGATCCGGAGGAGTCCAGCGTCCCTGATACTGCTGGCTATAACCATCCGGTGCGGGGTAACTGTCGAACTGATTCTGATGGTGCGGTTCCAAAAATGAAAGGAAAAGGAAAAAGGGGTGATTTTGATTAGAATTGATGTAGCGAATGGCCGCATCGGTTAGTGCGTCAACGCGATATCCGGGCAAACGGACTGGACGGTTCTTTTCATCAAAGAGGTCACATCGATAAGAATCGGAGGTGCTTTCCAGGGCATTGGCGGCAAGCCAATACTGGTATCCCCCTCGCTGCCGTTCCGGGACCGGGTCTCCATCGGCCAGATGCCATTTGCCTATATAACCGGTTTGATACCCGGCCTTTCGGAAATAATGCGCGAGCATTTTTTGGCCGGGCTTAGGTACCGCTCCATTCCGGTAACAACCGCTGGTGGTTGCATATAGTCCAGTCTGCAGACAGCTCCGTGCCGGCCCACACACCGGCTGGCACGTAAAGGAGTTGAAAACATCGGTTCCCGCCACGGCCATCCGGTCGAAATTGGGTGTTAAGTCCAACGGGTTGCCATGTATACCGGTGCTATCCCATCGTTGTTGATCAGTGAAAAATACCAGGATGTTGGGACGATTCTTTTTCTTCATGGTAAGCACAGAACTTTCACAGGGCCCTTCGCCAGGCAAATCCGTAAAGCCGATTTGTCAGCGAATATGGCGAAGATTATACTTCGGCCCTTGCGGTATGCCAATGTATGCAACGCATTCGGAGTGTTGATAGCAGCTTTAGATGTGGCAATACTGATCGAATTGCAACGCGTATGTTGACCTGGACTGGAGAACCTTATGGATAAAGAATATGGCCCTTCCCGGCCAACAGTCGGGGTGGAAAAAGCCCGCGAGTCATCCCCGACGAGCTGGCAACTCGGCCCCTTTGTGCGTGCCAACGGCAGTCAGCCACTGTTAACACCGAATCGGCAGGCAGTTTTCCTGGATCCCGTCACTGGTAAAGAAACACCTTGGGCATTTTCGCACGTCTTTAATCCTGCTGCGATCGCCTGGAATGATAACCTATACGTATTATTTCGTGCCGAAGATGATACCGGTAATGGCATTGGGACTTATACATCCCGCATTGGCCTGGCGCAAAGCTCGGACGGCGTGAAGTTTACAGTTCTGCCGCAACCGGTATTTTATCCCCAACCCGGCTGCCATCATGAATTGGAGTGGCCCGGCGGTTGCGAAGATCCGCGGATTGTGCAGGCGGAGGATGGCACTTTTTACATGACCTATACCATGTGGAATCAAAAGCTGTGGCAGATGGGCATGGCCAGTTCTAAAGACCTGCGGCACTGGCAGCGTCATGGACCGGCTTTTTTGCCGACATTGCGCTCGAAATCCGGTTCCATCATTACCCGCAAGGTTGGAGATAAAATTACTGCCGCCAGGATCAACGGACTGTACTACATGTACTGGCACAATGGACGGGAACTGAGCCTTGCCACCTCTGTAGATCTTCTCCATTGGGTTCCAGCGCTCGATACTGACGGCCAGTTGCGTGTGGCACTGCCTCGGTTGAGCCGGAATCATTTTGTCGAGCCTGGTCCGCCTGCCCTGCTAACTAAACATGGGATTGTGCTGCTGTATAACGGTTTTTGCGATGACCATCTCTTGCCTGGTGCCAATGTACCAGCTTTGCGGTATTCGGCCCGTCAAGCCTTATTTGCTGCTGATGATCCGGGGCAACTGCTGGCACGCATGGAACAACCTTTTTTTGGTCCGCAGGAACCTTGGGAAGTAACAGGTCAATATGGTGCCGGCACTACGTTTGTTGAAGGTCTGGCCTGGTTTAGAAATCAATGGTATTTATTTTACGGTGCAGCCGACACGTGCGTAGGCATGGCCCTGGCCAACGGGTGAGAGCGTTGCGTCTTGGAATATCCGTGAAAGGGCCATGGTACACATGCGCGGCGAAGTTGACCTGTACGCACTGCTATTCAACAGGAGAAAAACATATGGAAGCGGCCCAGTCCGGTCCTCCAGAGAGTATCAGCTTTGATCCCGCGCGGCGGCTATTCGTGCTGCGTCTGCGGCATTCCGTTTACACCCTGCGACTGTTGGAGTCCGGCGAGGTGGTACAAGCAGGATTTAGTCCTCTGCCGGCGGCACTGGATTCTGAACAGACCTCCCTGGCACTCGTGGATGACTACAAAGAGGTTCGTGATTTACCGTTCGACCGCCAGAAACGCAGGTATGAATACCCTGCAGCGGGAGACGTTACATATCATGAAGCTGCGATACGTGTGCTGTTTTATGAACCACCGGCTCTCACCAAGCCGGGCGAGGTCTTTCACGATGCCGTGCGCGATCTGCGGCCGCGCTATGTTTCGCATGAGGTTCTGCTGGATGCAGAGCCGGCGTTGAGCAGCGGCCATGGCGGCCGCTCCACCATAACTCAACCTCGCCAGACACTGGCCATTCATCTGCGGGATACATCCTATGATTTTGATCTGACCTTGTTCTATCGAATTACCTCGGAACACGACATCATTGAACGGTGGGTGGAGGTTCGCAATGCCACGAAACAATCGGTCAAGGTGGAGCGGCTTGATTTTGGATGCCTCGCAGTGCCCGATGGCACCACGCGTCTGGTGCGTGTTGCCGGTTGCTGGGGGCGGGAGTTCACGCCGATACATCAGGAACTCGAGCCGGGAGTGCTGGTTTTGGAACAGTTGGGGCTGAATACGGGCCATACTTCCAATCCATTCTTTTTTCTTCACAGGCCGGGAGGAGCCATAGAGGAAGCGGGCAGTGTCTGGTTCGGAGCGTTGGCCTATAGCGGCAACTGGACGCTGCGTTTTGAGTGCCGTTCCGATAGTCAGGTGCGGGTCTTCGGGGGCTACGCAGGCACGGATTTTGAGATAGCGCTGGCTCCCGGTGAGACGCATCGGACGCCGGCGATGATTATTGGATGTTCTGCAGAGGGTTTCGGCGGTGCCAGTCGTCGACTTCATCGTTTCACAAGGGAAAGGGTTCTTCCCAGCCCATCCCGCGAGGCCTTTCGGCCCGTTCTCTATAATTCATGGAGTGCCACCCATTTCGATATATCCGAAGAAAATCAAATTCGTCTCGCGGATGCTGCCGCGGCTTTGGGCGTGGAGCTTTTCTGCGTGGACGACGGCTGGTTCGGCACGCGCTGCAACGATAAATCCGGCTTGGGGGATTGGTGGCCGCGCCGCGAAGTATTTCCTCGGGGAATCAAACCGCTGGCGGACCATGTTCACAATCTCGGGATGAAATTCGGCCTGTGGGTAGAGCCGGAAATGGTCAGTCCAGATTCTGATCTTTATCGCGCCCATCCGGATTGGGTGCTGCACTACCCGGGCCGTCCGCGCACCGAAGAACGCAGCGAACTGGTCCTGGATCTGGCCCGTCCTGAGGTCGTTGAGCATCTGTTTTCCGCGCTGGAACGCCTGGTGGTTGAAAATGGGATCGACTTTTTCAAGTGGGATATGAACCGCAGCGTTGCGGAGGCGGGATCCGTGGCCGGCCGCGGGATATGGCAGGCCCATGTTGCCGCAGTGTATGCTCTCATGGACAGGCTCCGCGCGGCGCATCGGTACCTGGAAATTCAGAGTTGTTCGGGGGGAGGCGGTCGCCTGGATCTGGGAATTTTGGCCCGTTGTGATCAGGCATGGGTCAGCGACAATACCGACGCAGGGGATCGTACTGTCATCCAGGATGGTGTAAGCCTGGCATATCCGTCGCGGGTGATGGAATGCTGGGTGACGCAGGCAAAAGACCATCTGACGGAGCGGATTCTCTCGACGGATCTGCGTTTTGATGTGGCCATGCGCGGCGTCCTTGGCATCGGCATTGATTTAAACGCGTTGGCGGAGTCGGAATTAACAATCTACCGGCGAAAGATCGCTTTTTACAAACGCCTGCGTCCCGTCGTGCAGAATGGCGATCTGTACCGTCTGGAAAGTATCACACACGGCGATGTCTCGACCTGGCTTTTCGTTGCCCCGGATCGGACTGCAGCAGTGTATTCCAACGTGATATTGCACCGCCGGCTGGGCATCTCGTATGCCGCTTCCATACTTTGTGGATTGGATCCGTCAATCCTGTATCGGGTCGTGGACGAACATTTGCGGGAACTCGGTCGTTATCCTGGTTGGCAGTTGATGACCATGGGGCTTCCCGACGACAGCGGTGGCCGTGGGCCGCATGGGGGCATTCTTAGCCGCACGTTGCTGCTGGAGCGTATCTGATCAGATTGCATCCATGATTCTGAATTGCAGCCGGTACTGGCGGGGTGTCATTCCGATGGCCTGGTGAAATGCCGTGGACAAACTCGCAATGCTCGAGAAGCCGGAGCGAGGGGCGATGGCTTTAAGAGGTAAGTCGGTTTCACGCAGCAGGTCCTTCACACGTTCCATCCGAACGCGGCGTATCTCCTCGTCAATGCCGCGACTGAGCAGTTTGCGGAATCGCCGTTCCAGAGCGCGCCGGGGAAGACGTACATGGCCCAATACGTGCGATACCGATATTCCCCTGCCGCCGGTGGCTCGAATAAAGCGCACCGCTTCAATTACCGCCGAGTCAGATACCGCCAGAATATCGGTTGATTGTCGCGTAATAAGTCCGCGATTGGGAATAAGGATGTGCCTCTCGGTTGTGGTCTGACCGGCCATCAGGCGGTCCAGCAGGGCGGCTGCCTCGTAACCGACACGCTCCAGGTCGATGGCTATGCTGGAAAGCGGCGGCTGAGCCAGATCGCAAAACAACGGGTCGTTACCGACCCCTAGAACTGCAGCTTCCTCCGGAACGCGGATGCCACGCCTGCGGCATCCATCAAGTACGCGCAAAGCCCACAAATCATTGGCCCCCAGCAGACCAATTGGCTTGGGTAAAGCGGCTAACCAAGACTGAAGGGACTCGCTGGCTGCCAGCCAGTGCGCCGCCAGCCAAGCCTTGTGCGGATATTTTGCGGAGTTGAAACATAAAGGTTCAAGATTCGCAGCGCGCAATTCTGCAGCAAAGCCTTCCATGCGCCGTTGAGTCCACGGCATATCAAAATCACCCACCAGTGCAAAATGCTTTAATTTGCATCCCAACAGGTGCTGCGCTGCCAGGCGGCCCGCAGCCGCGTCATCGGCTGTCACGCGCCGCGGTTGTTTATGCCCCGGCCAGTTATAGATGTCCACCACATCCACGATCGGCCCGCGCAGCGTTGCGGCTGCCATCGCAAATTCCTTGTTTCTGCACGTGAACAACATCCCTTCCGGCGGATCGCGCCTTAAATCCAAAAGTGTTGTCCGGCCCGGAACGATTCCGTCGCACTGCCAGTTTTGGACTGCTTTAGCATAGCGCCCGATACCGCGGATAATTCCCTCGCCGTAACCACTGGATAGCTCAATCAGAATGGCCACGCGTCTTATTTTATCTGCCCGATATTGTTCCATGAACACCAATTATAGCCGGCTCAGTTATTGTCGCAACAGAAAATATCTTTTTACGTCCGACAACAACTCGATATTGGTATGATAACACTCATTGAATAATTGGAATTCGGCTGAGTTTTATGAAGGACAGTAAATATGATTATGTCAGAAGTAAGTACAAATTATCTGAGGCGGCCTCGTCCGTTACGAATCAGGGGCGTTTTTGCCGCCTGCCTTGCGCTCGGCGGAAGTGGTTTGATATTGGCGGGCTGCGCCACGTCCGGATGCGCCAACCGCTCGCCCGCCCGGGGATGCAATTCGGTATCGTCTGTGGCAGAGCCGAAAAAGGCAGTCACAACTGTTATAGCATCGCATCAGTCGTTTTTGACGGCGATAACCATCAACACCTCAAAGTCGCTCCGGAACGTGCCGCCGCTGCTGTTTGGCCAGAATATTGATTATCTTGGTGACGCGGGTGGACTGTGGAACCCGATTCGGCGGGCACCAAGCGACCACGCATTGGCGATGCTGCGGCCGTTGCAGTTGGGGTTGGTTCGCTTTCCCGGCGGGGCGTTGGCCAACTGCTACAACTGGTCCGCTGCCATCGGCCCGGTATCGCATCGCCGGCCGCAGAACACGCTGTGGGGGGCGGTGTACAGCCACATTAAAGGCCAGTGGAAACTTATTGGAGGACAGCTTCAATTACCGGTTTATGGTTTTGATGAGCACATGCAATGGGTTTCGCAAGTTGGGGCAGCCGGTGCCATTGTCATCGTCAATGCCGCCCATTTTTCCGGATCGCCGCAATGGAGCGGCTCGGCCCAGGAAGCAGCGGCATGGGTAGCTTACGCGAACAGCCATGTGCATGGCCCGGATGTTGTAATCGGTCCGGACAGTCGGGGGATAGATTGGCACACCAGTCGTTACTGGGCGAAAAAGCGGGCGGCCAATGGTCATCCCGCGCCTTATGGTGTGCGTTACTGGGAAATCGGCAACGAAGTGAATGTGCCGGATGAAGGTGCCGGTATAACCAGCAAGGTGTACGCCCGACGCGTGGTGAAATACGCCCAGGCGATGCGTGCTGTTGATCCATCTATTCAAATCGGCGCCGTGATGGGTTTCCAAGTTAAACGAAGTTGGTTAAAGCCGCTCCTGCACATAGCCGGCAATCAGATAAACTTTCTGATTTATCATTTCTACGGTCGTTTTTATGCCCATGAACAGGCCAAGCGCGCCTTCGCCAGAGGTTCCCAAGGCGTAGCTCTGGTTTTCTATAACAACGGGCGATTGACCACCCGTTTTCACTGGGCCGGTGGTAAAGGCACCATAGCCATTCGCGCATTTGGCAGGTTTGCCGGCGGCACTTGGCCAAAGATGCAGGTCAGCATAGACGGCCATGCCGTCGCCACGCGGACTGTCAACAGTATGCGATCCCATCCCGGTTGGTACCGTATTCCCATTACGCTGGCAGCGGGCACGCATAGCCTCGGCATTGCTTTTATCAATAACTATTGGGGGCGCAACTTGTTTGTGAAGCGCGTACTCCTGCAGAGGGAATCTCAATCCACGATTCTCCATTGGACAACAGCAAAGAAAATCGCCGCAGCGTTGGCTGATTGGCCGATAGTTTTTGCCCGTGAGTTTAAGCAGATACAAAATGCGATTATCCGGTGGGCTCCGGCTGAGAAAAACCACATGCACGTGTTTGTTACAGAGTTTAACATCAACGCCAGTGGCAACCAGCCTGGTGCGATACAGATTCAATCTTTGCAGAGTGCGTTGATGGTCGATGGCATTTTGCAAAAAGCCCTGGCGGCACCGCTATGTACGGAGACTAATTTCTGGTGCCTTAACTCCTGGTACTTCCAGGTGTTGGGGATGTCTGGTGGTAAAGCCCCTTACTTTTCGCCGGCAGGATACGTTTATTCGCTATTTACACCGCTGCGCCGTGGCCAGGTGCTGGGGACGAGGGTCCATTCCCAGTTATTTAAAAAAACCGCTGTGCCCAAGGTGAGCGCTGTAGCCGTACGGCATGGCAGGCGGATTGCGGTTAACCTGGTGAACTTCGATCCAGACTATGCTACCCGTGTATCAATCCGCGTGCCGGGGTGGAAGTGGAATTGGGCCACGGCCACCATACTCACCGGACCGGCACCAACTTCGCTTAACACGTCTGCCGCTCCGTGGACGGTGCATACCAAAATCGCCGACGTGTACTCTTATGTTGGAACAGCCAGCATAATTATACCTGCCCACTCTGCGGCGACGATTGTGCTCGGCCAATCCATAACCATGGGCCGTGGAGGAAACATCCCATGAAGTTATATTTGTCTGTATTGCATAGCCGCTCAGTCATCGGTCGGATGTTAGAGTGCATTTGGGCAAACACCTTCACCTTGGCGATTGACGCAAGGTGTCGCAAAAACAAAACATTTTATCCGCCTAACAGCAAATGGACTTTGTTACTATGAATAACGTGAGGTTTACCTTCACCGGCCGCGTGTCGCGGCCCACCGCAGCCCGTCCGGTTCGGCGGGCAATGTTAACGAGAGCCCCACGGGGGCAAGGAGTGTTTTATGTTGTTCAAGTCTTTCTCCTTTTCGCACGGTTCGTACCGGAAGGCGTTGGTCGACAATCCCGGAAACCATGGCGGCTTATCCAGGCAGGCGCTGCTGGCAACAGCGGCGATGGCCGCAATTTTGTGCGGCGGTGCAACCGTGAACGCCACCACCACCTACACATGGCTCGGTAGTGGCGGCAACGGCAACTGGAATACCACGGCCAATTGGGATACCAATGGTATTCCACCAAATCCCAACGCTGGTTATATCGTGATGCAGGGCACCAACCAACTGGCCTCTAATGTGGATGTGGGTTCGGCACCGTTTGGCCTCAATCAGTTGGAGTTTAATACTGGAGCTGGAGCATTTACTCTTTCCGGCTACGCATTACAGACCGACGCGACCAGTTCTTACATCAAGAATTTGGCTACCAACACTCAAACCATTAACAACGCCATCGAAGTGGCGACCGGTGATCAGCTTTTTCTCCAGCCGACCGGGGGCAATTTAATCTTGGGTGGCGGAGTCACCGGTGATGGTAACACGTCCAGCATTGACGTTCAAGGCAACGCTGCCCAGAACGTCACTCTTAACGGTGTTGTCAGTGGGACCTTTTTAAATATCAAGGTAGATTCCGGCGCTACCGTGATCCTCAACGCGGCAAACACTTTTACCAGTTCCGTTACCGTGTACAGCGGCACATTTGAACTTGGCAACAGCAGCGCGTTGGGGGCTGTTAATAATTACATCCAACTTAATAATGCTGGCGGAACCTCCACCACGAGCCTGTTGACCAGTGCGGCGGTAACGATAGGTCAAAATATCACCATTGCCAACGGCACGTCCGGTGCGACTGGAAATAATACCATCGGCGGGACGTCCGCCGATGCCTCCAGCTTTACTGGAAATATTTCCCTTGGCAGTACAGATACGCAGCCATTAAACCTGACGGCGGTCGCGAACGGCACAGTAACATTCAGTGGCAATTTACTCCATGCGGGCACGGGCACAAACGAGGATGTCACCAAGGTTGGAGTCGGCTTGGTTATCCTTAGCGGCACCGGTAACAGTTATACCGGCACTACCACTGTTCAAGCCGGCAACCTGCAGATCAATGGAAAATTGACCGGCACCGGCGCTGTCACGGTGGACAGCGGCGCCACGCTTAGCGGTGTCGGCACCATTGCCGGGGCGGTTACCGTGAACACCGGCGGCATACTCTCGCCGGGCGACGCCACGGGTAAATTCACGCTCAATGGCGGCTTAACCCTGGCCAACAACGGTGTACTGGATTTCACCCTGGGTTCGCCCAATGTGGCTGGTGGCACCGGCGGCAATGACCTGGTCAGAACGGCCGCATTGACTTTGGGCACCGGCCTTACGGTGAATATCACGCAGGGTACGGGCTATGGCACCGGTTTGTACCATCTGATTGATTACAGCGGCGCGCTGACCAATAACAGCAGCAACTTCACCGGCTGGACCGTTACCGGTTTGGCGGCTGGTCAAACGGCCGCTTTTTCGCTGGGGACGGATGGTACCAGTAACGCGGTGAATCTGACCATCAGTTCCAGCAGCATTCCGGAGCCGGCCACACTGGGGCTGCTGGCACTGGGTTCGCTGGGAATTCTGGCTGGGCGTCGCCGGCGCAGCGCTTGATATGGATATGTAAGATCGTGGGAAGAGGGTATGACCGCCCTCTTCCCACTTTTTCCCGAACGGTTTTCAGGAACTGGCCATGTGTAAGAGTAAAAAATACGGCTTCACGCTGGTGGAATTATTGGTGGTTATTTTCATTATCAGCGTCCTGATATCGCTGCTTTTGCCGGCGCTAAGCCAGGCTATGGAAGCAGGACGCACAACGGTATGTCTGAGCAATCTTCATCAACTGGGGCTGGCATGTGATGAATACGGGAGCGATTACAATGAACGCTGGCCGGCGGCATACTACCCTGCTCCGGATTCCTGGGACGCTTATCTTTTGCCGTATCTGTTACCGGGAACAGGTGGGCCGTATCTGGGTTCTTCGATGAGCGGAAAGCTTGATTCCCAGTTGCAAAATATTGCCGCGTCCAGAGCACTCAAGTGCCCGGATGAGTACCTGTTATATCCGCAATCACAGGTTGCCGCGCTTTGGTGGATCGCTACCACGTATTCGATGAACAACGATCTTCCTCCCAGCCAACAGAGTAGTCCGCCGGATGCATATTTCCCCCGTCCATCGTTGATTGTTGATCCGTCAGCCACGTGTGTGTTTGCGGACGGTCTTTTTGTTTCCACCGGCGGTGGCACGGGCTATTTCAGCGCCAGCATCAACAACTGGGGGCCACCGGGTTGGGTCAGTCCTCCAACATTTGTTGCCGGAAATGTAACCAAGGCCGTTCACGCCGGCGGCGACAATGTGCTCTTCGCCGATTTTCATGCCCAAACCATGCCCGTGGACTCTATTCCGACAGCGGTCATGCCCAATGTTGGTACGGCACGCTTTTGGCGTGGTAACTGATCCCTGAATACTAACAAACCTGCAATGGCAACGATGATCGGCATTCCGGCATCAGCACGCCATTATGCCATTTGATAAAAGATCGTCCTTTTATGATAAAAGCATGTATTATCCATCACGGCAACTGAGGCTATGATAATATAGCCGGAGCAGTTCCGGTGTGGCATTCTGTGGGGTTGCGTTGGCGGTTCCTGTGAAGGAAAGGTCCGTGTTATTGGCGGCGAAGCCGGCGCGTGAATCATCCGTCATCAGACGAGGGGTAACAACATGATGAAGAGAATTTCCCGACGATCCAAATGTCTACAAAGCGGTTTGTTAACTTTGGGGCTGACGTTGTCCGGGGTGATGGCCGGTTCCAGCCGGGCCTATGGTCTGGCTTATGTCTCCGGTGCCAGTGCCACGCCTGCGCAGGTAAATCGGTTCAGTTCAGGTTTTTCCACCGGGACTCCGATAATCAACACCAATCCGGCCTATATTGGCCTTGGCGAGGATTTCTCCGGTGTTGCCTGGCTTCCCGGTAGCGGGCTTAGCACCACCAGCTCGCGCGTCATAAACACCACCATGCTTACCCCGTTGACTTTCGCCCTGGCACATCATTACAGTTCGGTATTCATTCCCGGAAATCAGATCAATTTTGTCAATGGTGATGGCCAATTACTCACTTCCTCCATTGGCTCGGTGAATTCCCCCATTACTATTCCCAATTACACAACAGATTTTGCCCTAGGCACTCTGACGACGGGTTTTGCGACTGACCAAAACGTGACGGTGTACCGGTTATTGGATATTGCATCGCAAAATGATACCAATATGCCAGTCATCGTTTACGGCAGCCAGGCGAACAACCAGGGGCCAACCATCGGTACAGCTTCTGTTTCTTCCAGCAGCGCCCTGTATTACAACTGGTCCGCCAATTCAGGTTCGCCTGCACCGACAGGTTCTGCCGCATATTGGCAAGGTGGCGATTCCGGCAGTCCGATGTTTATTCCATATCAGGCACCCGGATCAGCCACATCGCAGCTTACTTTTGCCGGCACCGCATGGTATCCCAACGCGGTGAACATTTATCTGCCCTATTCCGGCTACAATCCGATACCGTATCTCAATTCCGCCATAGAGCCAACGGGTTATGCCCTGCTCTGGACTATTTACAACAACCCGGCCGACCCGGCCAACACCGCCCCAAGCTGGACCGGCGGTGCCGGCAACGGTACGTTTGCCAATGCCGCCAACTGGAGCAGTGGCACTGTACCCAACAGTCTTCCCGTGCTCTGGAATGCTGATGCCGCCCATGGCCAGACGAATATCGACTTCGGCTCGGCCAATGTCAGCCTGCGGGGCATGCTTTTTGAAGCATCCACCTCCACAGCCGGATTTACGCTTTCTGGCAGCGGCACCCTTTCCATTGACTACACCGGCATTCGCAATGAATCCACCGCTACCCAAACCTTTGACGTGCCTATTACCTTGCTCGACTGTCAAAACTGGGAAGCTGCCGATGGCAACCTGGTCTTCAATGACACCATCAACACAGGAGCTGGCACCGGTGCGGCCGCCAGCGGCTATCTGGTGGTCGTGGCCGGTGATTATAATACCAATATCAATGCAGTGATTTCCGGCAATGGAATGCTGGCCAAGGATGGGACCGGCACACTGACCCTGGCGGCGGCCAATACTTATACCGGTGCCACCATTATCCACAATGGAACGCTCACATTGGCGGCCGGTGGCAGCTTACCCAGTGGCGCGCCGGTTACCTTTATCACCGGCAATGCCGCGGCCACCCTGAACTTAAACGGCATCAACCAAACAGTTGGTGAAATCAGCTCGCAATATGGTGCGACTGGCAATATTTTACTCGGCGGTGCCACCCTGACCGTGGACAGCACCGCCAACGGCAGCAATGCATATCTGGGCACCATCAGCGAAAGCGGTACGTTGGTCAAAACCGGAACGGGCACTTGGACCATGTCCGGTTCGGATACGCACACGGGAACCACAATGATCGAAGGTGGAGCCTTGCGCCTGGCCTCCGCAGGCGCGTTATCCCCAAATGCCAACCTGATCCTCAACGGTGGCGTAGCTGAATTGAGTGCTCAAGACTTCACCGAATCTCTGGGCACCCAGGCCGGCCAAGTACAATTTGCCGGCAGTGGCGGTTTCAGTGCCTGGGGTGCCAAACGCACGGTCAATCTGGGTGGCATCGGAGAAACCTTGACTTGGGGGCAAACGGCTGGCTTTCTGGCCAACGGCCAAACGTTGATGTTATCCAGCACCAATGCCAACGCCACAGTTCAGATGGTCAATCCTCTGAACTTCAATGGCGGTATGCAAACCATTCAGGTGGCTGGCGGATCAGCTCCGGTTGACGCCTTACTCAGTGGAACGTTAAGCAATGGAGGCTTGATAACAGGCGGCACCGGGGTATTGGAACTTACCGGCAACAATACGTATGCCGGCACCACACAAGTCAGCGGAGGGTCGCTGCTGATCGGCAATGCCGCATCGCTGGGCGGCGGCAATTTGAATCTCAGCGGCGGCGTTCTGGTGCTTGGCGCAGGTGACTTTACCAGAAGCCTGGGCACTGGAGCCGGGCAGGTACAGTTGGGAAACGGCGGCGGCTTTGCAGCCTACGGTGCGCCACGGACTGTCAACATTGGAGGAGCGGGAGCCACGCTAACATGGGGAACGACCGGTTTCACCGGTTCCTGGCCGGACAGCCTGGTATTTGGCTCAAAGGTTGACAATGCCACGGTCAATTTGGAAAATCCAATCAATCTCAATCTTGGTTCATCGGCGGGTTACCGTACGATTGATGTGTATCACGGCAGTGCCGCCATTGATGCGAACATCTTCGGCAATATCAGCGGAACCGGCGGTCTGACTATTAACGGCAATGGCACGCTCGAATTGTCCGGTAACAACACGTATACTGGCCAAACCGCCATAAATAATGCCACGGTTCTACTGGCATCCTCCGGAGCATTGGCGCCAGGAAATTTGGCGCTGAATCACGGAGCCGTTTTGCTTTTAGGTTCCGGCGACTTTACCGAATCGCTGGGCACGGGTGCCGGAGAGATTCAGTTTATCGGTGGTGCCGGTGGTGGTTTTGGCGCGTATGGGGCCACACGGAAGGTGAATCTCGGCGGAACAGGTGCCACCGTTACCTGGGGCAGCGGCAATTTTATTCCCTCCGCGGGAACGTTTTACCTTTCATCTACCTCCAGCAATGCTACGGTCAACTTTGAAAATTCCATCAACTTAAACGGCACCGCCCAGGCCTATATCCAGACGGCCCACGGAAGTGCGCCGATCGACGCCATCCTGAGCGGAGCTATCAGCAATGGTGGCCTGGTTTTACAAGGCAACGGTACGCTGGAACTCACCGGCAATAACACGTATACGGGCACCACGCTCGTTCGAGGCGGAGTTCTCCTTTTAGGATCGGCTCATGCTCTTGGGAGCGGTTCGCTTATCTTAAACGGTGGCGTTCTGATGCTCGGTGCGGGAGATTTGACCCGGTCCATGGGTACCGGTGCAGGACAGATAGCGCTTTGGAATGGTGGCGGTTTTGCCGCATACGGAGCGGACCGCACGGTCAATCTGGGGGGAGCTGGCGCTACCGTAGACTGGGGGCAGAACGGTTTTCTTAATTCCGGAATGCCGTTGATTCTGTCCAGTTCCAGTGCCAATGCGACTTTGAATTTTGTTAATCCAATTCAGTTGAACAGACAAAATGTTATTCAGGTCAATCGTGGAAGCGCCGCTATCGATGCCAATCTGATGGGTTCCATCACCGGCAGCTACTATGTCTGGGGCATTACCAAAACCGGGGACGGCATTCTGGAGTTATCCGCCGTAAATAATTCGTACCGGGGGCCAACGGTGGTATCCGGCGGCACACTGCTGGTTACCGGCACTCTGACCGGTGGTGGGGGTGTCGAGGTACAATCGACGGCCGGATTTGTTTACAGCAATACCACCACGTCTCTGGCAGACAATGTAACCGTGGATGGCGGAACATTCACGTACAATTCGCCGGCTACATATACCGGCGTACTGCAACTCAATGGCGGTACATTGGCCGGCACAGGCAGCTTGGCCGATACCACCGTGACGCTGGTAGCCGGTGACGCCATCGCACCGGGATACCACGGTACGGCAACCCTGACTACAGGCTCGGAAATCTGGACCAATGGTGGAACGTATCTCTGGAATATGACCGAAGCTTCCGGGGCGGCTGGTTCGGCGGCAGGTTGGGATCTTGTCAATATCCACGGGCAATTGGATGTTACGGCCGGTGTCGCAAGTCCCTTCACCATCGATCTTTCGGCAAATGCCTTGCCCGACTGGAACCCACATCTGGCGTATCAGTGGACGATTGCCGCCACATCCTCCGGAATCACGGGTTTTAACGCCGCGGATTTCTACCTCGATTCGAGTGCATTTGCAGCGTTGAACTCCCTTGATGGCGGAACCTTTGCGCTGCAAGTATCTGGTAACAACCTCGATATGGTGTTTTCACCCCATTCCACACCCGAACCGACACCGGCCCTGCTTCTTTCAGGTGGCTTAGCCGTCGCTTTGCTCACCAGGCGACGCATAAAATCGTCAAAAATCCGCCCTGTGTATCTGACGCCCGAGCAGGAGTAAACGATCATGATTAAACTGGCCCTGATTGGAGCTGGCAAACGTGGATGGGACTTGGCGATGCTGGCCCGGCAATTACCGGAGCCAGCATTTGTAACGGTTATCGTTGATCCAGAACCCGAGGCCGTACGTCAAAGAATCAACACCCAAGATTCCAATAACAACTCCATTATGTTCTTCAAAGACATTGACTCCTTTATGCAAAGTGGGATAAATTGTGATGGCGTAATCATCGCGAGCCGGTGCAGTACGCACACCGATCTGGCCCTACGGGTTGCCACCCTGAACAAACCCATATTTTTGGAAAAACCCGTTGCCATCAATACCGTGCAGCTCCAGAGCTTATGGCAGTCAAGTCTGATGCACAGGCAGAACGTAGTGGTATCCTTTCCCTTGCGGTTGACGCCTCTCTTTCAGGCTGTGCAACAGATAGTAGCCTCCGGGCGATTGGGAAAAATCAATCAGATTCAGGCTTACAACAATGTGGCCTATGGAGGAGTATATTTCGGGCAGTGGTATCGCCAGGTGAGTGAGGCCGGTGGCTTATGGCTCCAGAAAGCCACGCATGATTTTGATTATATTAATGCCTTGATCGGTGCGCGTCCGCTGGAAATAGCCGCTACCGGAACACGCGCCGTGTATGGAGGTCAACGCCCATGCAACCTCAAATGCTCCCAGTGCCCGGATACAGCCACCTGTCTGGAGAGTCCTATAGCACACCGGCAACGTCAGGATGATGGAGGTATGGCCTATGGAAAGCCGGGTGATGACCATGCCTGTGCGTTTAGCGAATGCATCGTGAATGATGACGCATCGTCGGCGCTGATTCTCTATGAAGGAGGCGTTCATGCGACGTATACGCAGAATTTTATTTCCCGACGCAGTGCGGGGCGGCGTGGTGCCATCGTCACTGGTTATCAGGCTACATTAATTTTTAATTGGACAGGCGGGGCGTCACAAATCATCAGCCATTTCGATCGTGATGTTGAAACTCTTGATGTGCCACCTGCAATCGGCGGCCACGATGGTGGAGATGCCGCCCTGCTGCGCAACTTTATAAATGTCATTCATGGGCGGGAGGCGTCACGTTGTTCGCTCGCAGAAGGTGTGGTTAGTGCCGCAATGTGCCTGGCTGCGACACGCAGTGCCGCAACGCATACCTTTCAATCGATCACGCTCGATGAGAAAAGCTTATCGACGCACCAGACCGGCGAGCCTGCCGGGGCGCCATTGCATTGAGCCGGTGGCGGTTGACTTGTCAGAGCGGTGCGTCGAAAATTGGCACTGCAGCGGCTTGCGTGATGAAACCGCAGTTTGGTATCACGGTATAAAATATCGTCCGCAATAGTGCTGCGTAAAACCGCCATACTTGCTGCCGCCGCAGTGTTTAGCGGGGTGGCAATGTTAAGGAATTTCATGCGTCAATTTTCATTATTGACAAGTCCACCCTGATATTTTCATAAGATTAACAGTTGCGGTGCATCCTATGGAAGCAGCACAGGCAAGGTTTGCGGCTGGGGCTTCTCCCATGGTGGTGTAAGGGCAATTCATTAAAGAAAGTTCCGATTATGTCAAATAACCTCACGGAGATTAACCGCCGGAGAACCTTTGCCATCATTTCCCACCCGGATGCGGGCAAAACCACCCTCACGGAAAAAATTTTGCTTTATGGCGGAGCGGTGCATCTGGCGGGCAGTGTGGCGGCCCGAAAAAATCAGCGGGCGGTTACTTCTGACTGGATGGAATTGGAGCGACAACGCGGTATTTCCATCACTTCCACAGTCTTGCAGTTTGATTACAATGGCTATCGGATCAACCTTCTGGACACGCCCGGACATAGGGATTTTTCGGAAGATACGTATCGCGTTCTGACGGCTGTGGATGCGGTGGTCATGGTCATTGATGCCGGCAAAGGCATAGAAGCGCAGACGCGAAAGCTTTTTGAAATCTGTCGGCGGCGTGGCGTGCCTATTTTCACCTTCATGAACAAGCTGGATCGGCCGGCCATGGATCCTCTGGCGTTAGTGGATCAACTCGAAAATGTGCTGGGACTGCGGGCCTGTGTGGTCAACTGGCCGCTGGGAGACGGGCGGGAATTTCGTGGGGTGTTTGATCGCACGAACCAGCAAGTGCATTTTTTTGAGCGGACCGACCATGGTGCCTATCGAGCACCCGTGCGGGTGATGGAGGTGGGTGACGCGGTGGTACGCCAGCAGTTAAGCCCGGCCATCTACTTGCGAGTCGTGGAGGAGCTTGGCCTGTTGGATGCTGCCAGCACTGCCGTTGATGTCGCGGCCATTCAGGCCGGCCAATTAAGCCCGGTGTTTTTTGGGAGTGCCGCCAATAACTTCGGTGTGCAGCTTTTATTGGATGCGTTTCTGGCGTGGGCGGTGCCGCCGGTGCCGCGATTATCGCAGGGTCATCCGGTGCCGCTGGAATCGTCCGCATTTTCGGGTTTTGTGTTTAAGATTCAGGCCAATATGGATCCAAAGCATCGGGATCGTATTGCCTTTGTCCGTATTTGTTCGGGCAAATTCACCCGCGATATGCGAGTGTGGCACGTGCAAACAGGAAAAGAGGTCCGACTGGCCAGTTCACATAAATTATTCGGGCGGGAACGGGAAACAATTGATGAGGCTTGGCCGGGCGATGTGATTGGCCTGGTGGGACACGGCGAATTCGGCATTGGTGATACGCTTAGTACGGATCCTGGCATTTTGTACCGCGAGATTCCACATTTCACTCCGGAATACTTTGCGTACTTGCGAAGTCCCAATCCCAGCCAGTTCAAACAATTTCGTGAAGGTTTAAGTCAGCTTTTACAGGAAGGCGTTATTCAAACTTTGACGCTGGCGGATTCGGACACACGTGGCCGGCTTCTGGCCGCCGTAGGGCCATTGCAGTTTGAGGTGGTGCAGTACCGGTTAAAGAGCGAATATGGGGCGGAATCGCAGTTGGAAACGGCCCGGTTTTCGGCGTTGCGCTGGGTATCAGCGGCAGTACCCCAGGACGTGCTGGACCGTGCGGTACAAATTGGCAGCGTGCGAGCGTCGGTGGATGGGCGAAATCAGCGGGCGCTGCTGTTTCCGGATGAGTGGAGTCTGGCCCATTTTGTTCGCGAGCATCCGCAGGTGATTATTTCTGATATGCCGTTTGAGCCAATGAGGGTAGTAAATTCCGCCTGAAGCAATAAATTCATGAAGGTGCAACTCCGGAACGGCTCGACAGGCGAACAGTTATACGGCATGATGCAAAAAACAAGGAGAAACGTCATGATCAAACTGGCGCTGGTTACCGCAGGACATATTCACACCCCCGGATTTGTTAAAAGAATACAGGCCAGAAAGGATGTGCACGTAGAGGGAGTATACGATTCAAACCCATCCCTGGCTCGCCAGTTCGCGGAAGCATTACACACCAACGTGCGCACCGCCGCGGAACTTATGGGAGATGCTGCCGTTGATGCAGTCATCATCAGCGGGCGAACCGATCAACACGCGGGCTTGGTAGAACAAGCTGCAGCGGCCGGCAAACATCTTTTTGTGGAAAAGCCTCTGGCCACCACGGTGGCTGACGCCATCCGTCTGTACACTGCAATTACCGATGCGGGAGTGTTGTTTCAAACCGGTTATGCCATGCGCAGCAACCCGATATATCGGTTTATTAAGCAGGAAATTTTGGCCGGCAACTTCGGCACCATTACCCGGGCCAGGTGCAGTGTATGCCATTCCGGAGTGCTCGGGGGCTGGTTTGATCCAGACTACCGCTGGTTTTACCAGGCTGACCGTTCCGGGGGCGGGGCATTTTTGGATTTGGGTTGCCACGCAGTTGATCTGCTTATTTTTCTCTTCGGGCCGGTGGCCACGGGAACCGCGGCACTCAATGGCGGCATCAAATATCCCAACATTGATGAATATGGTGAAGGCCTGTTGACCTTCCGCAACGGTATCATCGCCAGTGTTGCGGCGGGTTGGGTTGATCAGGCCAATCCGGTGGGGCTGCTTGTTTCCGGCACCGAAGGGCATGCCTATGAACGGGGTGGGGAGTTGTTCTATTTAAGTCGTAAGTCGGTTGTGGCCGGCGCGGATGGAAAAGCTCCAATGGATAAAGCTCTTTTTCCGCCGGAGTTGCCGCACGCGTTTGACATATTTTTGGATGTACTTACCGGCAAAATGGACAAGGCAAATCTGATTTCTGTCGCTGATGCGCTGCAAGTAATGAAAGTGATGGATGCCCTGTACATGGGGCATAAGATCGGCAGTTGGGTAAACGTGATGTAGCCACGCCGGTTACCGCCAGTTATAGCGAACTGTATAGGTTATCACTTTTTTGCCGTTATGGCCGGGAACATCAATCGGAAATTCAATTTCCCGCGAGTTAAGTTTTTTGAATTTATCGCTGTTTTTTACAATTTTCCAGTTGTTCCACCGCCACAGGTATTGCTGCACCAGGATATGGACAGCAGTTTTACCATGGTTGTCCAGGGTAATCTGAAAGGTTTCCTGCAACGTTTTGCCGGCATTATTTAAGTCGAAGTTAGTTTGGACACGCTTACCGACGATATCAAACGCTTTGCCCACTTTTACCATCACCGGCTCATCGGCGGGGGTGTTATGGATTAAGTCTTCGCCAAGAAATTCCAGCGTGCCGTCGGCCGGATCTTCCTGATAGACACGCATTTTCCCTTTGGGGAAGGGGATGCCCAGAGAATTTTTGCGGCTGTTGTTGAAGCGCACATAAACTCCCACTTCACCGGTGGACTCAATGCCGTTATTACGCAGCAGGTTCGGACCGCCGTAATAACCCTGCCATAGGTTGTTCTGGCCGCTGTAGATAAATTCCTTCTGCACGGCAATGTGCGGTTTGGTGGGGAAAAGGGCAATTTGCTGGGTGGAATTTTGATGAATAGTTGTTCGCCGCGGCAAGGTGTACATGTGATACTCAAAAAAAGCCTTTTCCTTAAAGGCCGGGACGGCGTTTTGTAGTTGTTCCGCACCGGCTCTGGCCATCATCAAAAGCGGTTGGGGCTGCTGCACGCGATGCACGTTTCCGGCAATTAATTTCAGATGGGCATGACGGTAGGTTTTGCCGGACAGGTTGAGAATGGTTACCCAGGCTGAAAGACCAGCGGCCGTATTGGTGGAATTCAGCACCAGGTTGTAATCGGCAATCCACGTCAGGCCCTTGGTTTGGTAGGACGTGAGTATCTTTTGCTTCCCGCCCGTCGGAGCATCCACCAGCCATTCCAGTGTGGGCTTGGTCATCAGCCCACGCGGCAATTTGCCCAGATGTATCTGCTGGAGGTTGGCGGCATTTAAGATTCGCAGGCCGTGGTCGGTTTGCACCACCAGCGAGTTACCCGCGTGCAACAGTTTGCCCCTGATCTGCTTTACGCCACGTAATCCAGCCGGAGCAAACAGCGTGATGGAATGCCCCAGATATTTACTTAAAATCTTCTGGGAATTCACCAGATCAAACTTGAAGCGTTGATCCCAAACGCTGGTGTGGGGGGCGGTGAGATCCTGAAAACTTACCGATGTTGGGTCAATGAGAGCCGCCACATTGGTAAAATCCAGGTGATTCAGTCCGGCCTTGAGATTCATTTCCCTGACTTCTTTCACCACGCCGAAGCCGGGAATTTGGGATGGATCCACATAATTATATCCAATCCGCTGGTTAAAAACCCACTGCTGCGGATTAAAGGCCGCCGGGTCTGCTGAAGAGTATATGGTGATGGTGGTTCCTGATGGCGGCTGGGCTGTGTGATGGGCAACTGGAGTTGGTGCGGCGGCGGATGTTACACCGCACGCTACCAGCGAAGCAACGGCAAAGAGCGAAAAACCAATGCTTTTCATAGTAAATCTCCAAATATGTTGTCACCCGTGAACAACGGATAATGACCGCTTAGTGGCTCAACCACACGGGACCGGATCCGCCACAGTTCTGATACCTTGGACGCTTCGGGTGGCCCGCGGGTTCCCATTATTTCATTTACCGCACAGCTTGTGCCCCAAAACGTCATACAAAGCGGCAGCAGTGCGAATACCAGCGTAATAACATTCCAAATTCAGTTTTTCATTTGGGCCGTGAATACGATCATCCGGCAAGCCGAAGCCCAGCATCACCGCATCCACACCAAGCATTTCCTTAAACCAACCGACTACAGGGATGGAGCCGCCCTCGCGGATATAAACTGGATTCTGGCCAAAACCGATTTTTAATGCTTCTGCGGCAGCCTGCATGGCCGGGGAATCTGTGGGAGTCAGGGCTGCCGGCGATGCCCCAAGGGCCGTGAGGGTGACGGCAACGCCTGGTGGGGTGATCTGTTGAACAAAGGTCTCAAATGCAGCGGCGATTTTCTGTGGATCCTGGTTGGGCACCAGTCGCATGGAAAGTTTGGCACCGGCCCTGGCCGGCAAAACGGTTTTCGCACCAGGCCCCTGATAACCGCTCCACAAGCCGTTAATGTCCAACGTGGGGCGAATCCACTTGCGTTCCAGTGTGGTGTAGCCAGCTTCACCAAAAGGGGTTGTGATGCCGGCTTCACGGGCGAACTGGTCATCGGTAAAAGGCAGTCCTTTCCATTGCTGCCGCAATGCTTCGTCCACACTCGCGACATCATCATAAAAGCCGGGCACAGTGACTCGCCCCAGGCCATCGTGCAGGCGAGAGAGCATTTCCACCAAAGCGTTGGCAGGGTTGGCCACCGCGCCGCCAAAAAGTCCGCTGTGCAGGTCGGAGGCAGGGCCTTGGACATCAATTTGGTAATACATCAGCCCGCGCAGGCCGCAGGTGATTGCCGGCACACCAGGTGCAAACTGGTTGCAATCGCTGATGATCAGAGCTTGGGCGGATTTTAATTGAGATTTGCGCTCTTTTATCACCGTACGCAGGTTCAGGGATCCGATTTCCTCCTCACCTTCCAAAAGCACGGTTAACCGCACGGGCAATTCTGAGGCAATTTCCCGCCAGGCCAGCAGTGCGGCCAGATGGGCGTGTACCTGGCCTTTGTCGTCACTGGCACCGCGGGCAATCAGGTCGCCATTTTTTATTGTGGGCTTAAAGGGCGGCGTGTGCCAGCCATCGTCTATATGTGCGGGTTGTACATCGTAATGACCATAAAATAAAACATGTGGTGCCTGTGGCGGGCACAGACCATCCGGTGTGGTGGCAAACACGCAGGGGTGGCGAGCGGTGGGAATTAGTTCCGTTGTCAGACCTATACCGCGAAGATTGAACATGGCCCATTCGGCTGCGGCAGCAACGTCGGCATCATGCGATTGCTGCGTAGAGACACTGGGAATAGCCAGCCATTGCTGGAGGTCTTCCAACCAGCGTCGACGATTTTTGTCCGCCCAGATTAACACACTGTCGAGCATGAAATCTCCATTTGCAAAAAGCCTTTGGCTCCCAGTTATTCCTCAGCCGGGACTTTTTCCTGCTTGCCACTGGCTGCAGCCCGATCCATCGTATGCAATAGGTGTATAACTCTGGCGGCCTTGCGTGCGGTAATTTCCAGATTGTCACCTAACCGCAGGTGATCGGCCACATTCTGATAATATCGAAAACCTTCGCTCGTCGCATACTTGATCTTCACCGGAGATTCTGCCTTGATCTTTGGATCGTAGGTGTGCAATTCAAAGCTGCCATTCCACCAATGGTCCAGCACCGCTCCGCGCGTTCCTAAGATACGCCAGCGGGGCTTATTAATTCGGCCAATGTTGGACATTTCAAAATCCAGAGTGCTGCCATTCTTGAACCGTACATAAGCTTCCATATGGTCTTCGTTGGTAACATTGGTCCAAACACGTTTTTGCGATGTGGCCACGACCCAGTCGATTGGTCCAGTCATAAGTTCCAAGGCCCAGAACATGATGTGGGCACCCCAGTCGAAGTGCATTCCACCGGAAATTTCCTTGCTGGAACGCCACCAGCTTCCCTGGGGGGAAAATGAGGTCATTCCAGTTTCAATTCTGAATATATTGCCTATGGCGCGACGATGCCGTACCATTTCCTCCACCGCCAGAAACTCGCCATCCCAGCGTCGGTTGTGGTAAACACTGAGCATTTTTCCGGCTTTGTCGGCGGCGGCAATCATGGCTTGCGCTTGATCGGAATTGATGGCCATTGGCTTTTCCACAACACAGTGTCGGCCGCTGTTGAGTACGTCAATGGCCACTTCGGCATGAATATTATGCGGCAAAATAACGGCGAGCAGTTCCGCATCCGAATTTTTCAGCATATCCCGGTGGTTGATAAACGTATGGATACCCGGAAAATCTTTTGCGGCAACAGCCATCCGGGTGGCATCCAGATCGCACGCGGCAACGGGAATGAAGCCGGCGTTCTGCATTTCCTTCAGATGCGTGTGACCCATATTAAATGCGCCGCCGTAGCCGATGACACCGACCTTGAGCGGCGGCTTTTCCATCAAGCCCGTCGCCCAGCGTAAACCGCGGCTAAAAAGCTGCTGCCAGCCGGGGTGCGAGATATCCTCTACGGAGTGGCCGGGTGAGAGATAAAATACGCGCCCTGCGCCATAGTCTTTCACGTACGCAACAGGCTGCATTTTCCCGAGCCAGTTGGCCTGCGCCAGAACGTGTGGAGGCGTACCCACGGGTTCAAGCTGGTAAAGTTCGCTGAACAGGGAAAAGGGCTTGAAATGCCGCATGATCTGGTGTGTGGTAGCGCAGGGTTCCACTTGAAATTCCACCGGTTCTCCATGTCCGATAAATTTCATCCCCAGCATGGCACTGTAGTCGCGGTTGCTTTTCCAACTCGCTGCCGCGCCATGCACGCCCACCAGGGCACCACCGGATTGGACAAACTCCATCAGGCCTTTTTCTTCTGCGGGGGTCAGATTTCCACCTTGGGTACAGACAACAACTGCCTTGAAATCGCTTTTCGGAAGCGTGGTTAAAACTTGGCGATCCTCTGACTCTTCCACCGTCCAACCGTCGTGGGTGATAATTTTGGATAAACTTTGGGCAATCGCCGGAAAATCATGGAATGAGCCACCGGTTAAGAGCAAAATTTTGGTTTGGACCATGGATCAATGCCCTCCTGAAAAAATATTGCCAGTTAAATTCGTCATGGGTAGAAAATGTTAGTCCTTCGCTGCGATTATGGCAAGAAGGAGGATTAACCCAAAAGCGATCTGCTCTGCCATATTTTTGGCTAGTTCTGCCTGGCCAGTGACCGCAGAAGCGGCTTGGATCCGTGTTATGGATGATGGTATTCAGGGCTATCGGGATTTTATTTGCCGCATCATTCCTTTCAGCCATTTAACAAACGCATTCGTCCGGGTAGCAACATGCCGTGCTGCGGGTTCAAAAAACTCAATCTAACACTATATAAATAAAAGACTTGCGCGATCTTATCAATTTTAACACAATCTTAACATTTCCTTAATCAAATGACATCAGCTTAAGAAGATACTGTTATTGTCGAGATCGGAGTCTCGCACCGGTTTGGCCGATTCTGGTTTGGGCCAAACTGAGCATTTTAGGGATTTCGGCAGGAGAAACGTGATGTCACAGGTTACAGCAGATCCCGTGGCCCAAGGCATTTCCGAAGCGCTCAACGAGGTCAAATTCAGCCGGTTTCATTTTCGTGCTATTGTCACGGCCGGGATGGGATTTTTTACCTCCGCTTATGATTTGTGCGTGATCGGCACGGCAGCCGCCCTGATTGATCCTATCTGGCATTTGCAGGCCGCCGATACCAGCCTATTGGTAGCTGCATCATTAGCGGCGACCTTTGTGGGAGCTTTTGTATTCGGTCGTTTGGCTGATGTGATCGGGCGGAAAAGCATCTATGGTATCGAAGCTATTCTCATGTCGATTGGGGCTATTGGCAGCGCTTTTTGTCCGAATTTGTTCTGGCTGGTGGTATGCCGTGTGATTATGGGATTTGGTATCGGCGGTGACTATCCGCTTTCAGCGGTTATTATGAGCGAATATGCCAACCGAAAAGATCGCGGAAAAATGGTGGGTATGGTGTTTTCCTGCCAGGCATTAGGATTTCTGGCCGGCCCACTGTTAGCGGTGATTTTGTTGGCGGCTGGTGTGGGCCATGATCTGGCCTGGCGAATTTTGCTGGGGGTGGGAGCAGCTCCATCGCTGGCTGTGATTTTTCTGCGGCGTACGATGCCGGAATCACCGCGGTGGCAGGCCCGGGTTTCCGGTAATAAATACGGCGCAGCAGCGGACATGGCCAAGTACACCAAAGGATTGGCCAGCGTGACGCATGTCAACGGTCGCGATCCGCGTATCAACGCTTCTCTAAGCAAATATGCGGTAACCCTCATCGGCACAGCTGGTGCGTGGTTTGCACTGGATTATGCCTTTTACGGCAATTCCGTGTGTATGCCCCTGATTATGAAGGGCATTGATCCCACGGCTGACCTTCTGGCCAACCTGGCTTGGGGCGCAGTTATATTCGGGGCTTTTGCAGTACCCGGATATATCGGTGCTTTTATGTTTGCCGACAAAATAGGTCGCAAGCGATTGCAGATTCTGGGTTTTATCATGATGGCTATTAGCTTTGGTGCCATCGGGCTGTTTCCGCAGGTGGCATCGAATTTTGGTTTATTTGTGGTATTGTTTGGACTGAGTTTCTTTTTCACGCAATTTGGACCTAACGTTACAACCTTTATTCTTGCTGCCGAGCTATTTCCCGTGAATCAACGCACCACCGGCCATGGTATATCCGCAGGCATCGGCAAGGTGGGTGCGTGCCTGGGGGTTTTTGCTTTTCCCTGGCTCAATGCCCAACTGGGTGTCTATCATGCTTTACTTTTTGCCGCGGGCTTTGCCGTCCTGGGCATGCTGCTGACTCTGCTGATTAAGGAACCAGCCGGCAAATCGCTGGAAGACATCAGCGGTGAGGATTCAGACAAATCTGAGGCCATGGAAAGACCTCTCAAATCGCGAATGACTTCCTTGGCGGCCTGACGCGTAGTTTCCGGGATCGTCATCGATGGGCGATGGCATACATAATTACATTTGCCGCTAAGGCCTGTGCCGATGGCGGGGCATATCCGCTGATCCCCCAAGTATTGGTGCCGAGCAACCCGCAGGTGATATCCGCGGAAGAAAATACAACAATCCAGCGTCCATTCTTTTTAATACCCATTAACTCCGGACGAGTTTTGACATGCTGGTGCTGCTGATTATAAAACTTACGGTATTGCACGCGAGTAACGTTGACGCCGCCGGGAAAGGTTCCCGTATACAAGGATGACTCCGGTGGAACAGCAATCAGTGCTTGCCGCGGAAATGCCCGCACCAGCAGTTGTACAAAAGATTCGGTAAATTGGTTTTTTCCGCCGGCCGCATCGGCCAACAGCATGCCTCCATGCCTTACGTACGTTCGCAGCGCCAGAATCTGTGCGGCGGTGAGCGTCAATGCTCCAGTCCCGGTCATTTGCGCCAGTGGGTAAAGTTTTGGGTTTAGTTTTGAGCCGATGCTATGAACGGATATAGTCAATCGTGTATGAAAATCACGGGCTGCGATTTTGGCCATGCGCGGCCATGCACCAGGTTCTGGATTCCAATTGCCCGTATAACGCAGACGGACCATGGTCAGGTGACGGGTAGCCGTTGTGATGGGACCGGTAATGGCCAGTGATTCCAGGCGGTTGGACAACGGCACCTTCCCTGTGGCGTAAAAATAGATATTGGCCGGAACTTGCCAGTCGTCGGAGGTCGCAAAGTGATGACTCTGCCACGCTGCCCCGAGATCCACGGAACTTAACAGCCACAAATAGCGAATATGATTGCTGACGGCCTGAAATTGCGGCGGCCTCTGGAAATGGTACCACGGCTGGAGGGTGTAAATGTAGCTGGTCGGTGGAACCGGTTTTACCTGGTATCGGCCATGAACTACACGCTGAGCGTACCGTACCATGGCCTTTTGAAACAATCGCGATCTGCCATCGGGCAAAGAAAGAATCATACCGCCGGCCTGTACGTATTTTCGGAGTGCGGCCACCTGCGTTTTGGAAAAATGGGGATCTTTTCTTCCAGTGATAAGCAGAATCGGGGCTTGCAGCCATTGCGTAAGGGGTGCGTGGAAATTAACCACCTGCCAATTGAGAGGCGTTTCAAACGTTTTGCTGAGCCACGATGTAAAATTGGCGGCGTCGCGCTGGCGGACATTCCAACTTCCAGAGAAATTGTTTCCATACTGGAGTTTGCTGATCACCACGGGATTAAGTCCGCGGTCCAGCACCAGCAATGCATAGGCGGTGGCTACCACCGAGGAGGCCTGAAAAAAATGACCATGATGCCACGGCCCGCCCCGGTTACGGGTGAGCGTTCGGGCGAAATCGTCGTACCAATCGTGTCCGCCAATGGTCACAATACCACTGGCCAGAGCCACGCGCTCATCACCATACATGGCATAGAAGTTGTTTTCATCCGGATGAAAGTGCCGGTTCAGCCACGCCAAGCCACGCAGAATAAACGGGTGGGGGATGGGATCGAGCGTTGGCCGCTGGTAAAGATATTCATCGCAGATCAAGAGGCTGGCCAGACCGGCGGGGGTCATGGTATCGGCCGGTATTCGGCCTGGTCCTCCGGCAGGATGATTGGGCGTTCCCGAATAGATCCACGCACCGTTTACATATTGCTTTTTCCGCCAGTGTTTTGCGGCCTTGCGCCAATAAGAGTAGGGGATTTCCAGACCGGCATGGGCGCAGGCCCATGTACCCAGTACGCCATACTGTGTATTGGAATTGTCCCAGCGTTGGGCCTGAAATATCAATGCTCCGGGCGGTGCTTGCATATAGGTATAGCCGCCATCGGCATGAATGCTATGTATTAAATATCGGGCATCTTCCTGTAAGACGTGGCGATAGCGGGCTTTGTTGGGCAGCAAAGCCATGGCATTGGCCTGAAACGATGCCACGTAGGTGCTGCGGGGTCTAAGTTTTACCAAAAAGTTCAGAGCACGGCGCATTTTTCGCGAAACGATATTGAGCTGCGGTAAATGCAGACTTTGCGGCACATCCAGCAAGGCTTCCGTAACCAGGGCGGTTTTTCCGCCGAATTGGATACCGTTGCCGGAACCAGTATCTTCCCACAGCCAGCGACGATTCTGTCGAGACAGCAAAAAATTAACCCCACGGGTAATGGAAGCTATGACTGCCTGACTCAGGCGGCTTATCGGCACTTGCGGAGGTCCGAAGGAAATCGATGGTTTGGTGTGAGCAACGAATGCGGCAACGTGTGACAATGGGGCGGTGGCAGCAACTGCTGGTTTGGACTTCCTCTCGACAACAGGTTTGGGCGGTAAACCAGGTGCAGTCGAAGTTAGAGGTGCCGGGCGCACGGGCACTTTTGGCGACGATGGTGTTATCTTCAATACTTTTTGTAAAAACGGTTGTCCGCTGATGGGCCTGGTGGTCAATACGGTTTTTCCGATGAGTGCAAGACGAGGTCGGGATGGGGGCAGTGGCAATCGCGGCGGATTTTCCGATGGTGCCAGGGAGCGGCCCAATAACAGTCCCAGAATGATCATCAAAATCAGTCCCACGACCAGGCTCTTGACTCCCGGCTTTCGCCGACTGCGGGTCAATTGCCGGTAGCAATCCGCACACACCACGGAATCCTGCCAAACGAAGGCCTTATCAGTTGGACCGATGATGGCATTGCAATTTTCACATTCTTCCAGATGTTCGGCCATACCTGAATCTCTTCACTGAACTGGTGCCAAGCTGCCAGTGTGGCATGTCACCAGACTGTAATTATTTGGCGGCAAGCCAGTTATCTCCCCAGGCCACATCCACCTTTAACTGCACCCTTAAATCCATAGCGTGCTCCATTTCCTCACGCACCATCTGGGCATACGTTGCAGCCTTGTCCCGACGGCATTCGAAAACCAGTTCATCGTGAATCTGCAGAATCAATTGAATTTCATCTGCGTGAGGTGTGATCTGGCGGTGAATGCGGACCATGGCCATCTTGATCAGGTCGGCAGCGGAGCCTTGTATGACGGAATTGATGGCAGCCCGCTGACCAAATTGTCTGATCGTCTGATTTTTGGAGTGAATCTGGGGTATCTGGCGGCGGCGGCCCAAAATCGTGGTGACATAGCCATGGGCCATCGCCTCCTGGGTACAGGCGCTGAAGAACTCCTCTATGGCAGGGAAAAGCTGCTTGTACGCACGGATAAAGGCGGCGGCCTCGCGTTCCGGAATTTTAAGAAGTTTGGCCAATCCATAAGATGTCTGGCCGTAGATAATGCCGAAGTTGACGGACTTGGCGATACGGCGCATCTCCGGGGTTACCTGTTGCAGGTCCACATGATGTATTTGTGCCGCCACGTAGGAGTGAATGTCGCGGTTGGCACCAAAGGCCTCTATCAGGGCGGGTTCACGGCAAAAATGGGCCAGCACTCGAAGTTCTATCTGCGAATAGTCTGCACTGATGAGTACATGATCGGCATCTGCGGCTGCAAAAGCCCGTCGGATTTCCCGGCCAATATCGGTACGGATCGGAATATTCTGCAGGTTAGGATCGCTGCTGGAAAGCCGTCCTGTTTCCGCTATGGTCTGGTTGAAGCTGGCGTGAACCCGACCGGTCATCGGAGATACCGCCGCGATCAATGGTTCCAAATACGTACTTTGCAGTTTGGTAAGTTGGCGATACTCCAGGATCAAGGCCGGCACCGGATGGTCATCCGCCAAAGCTTCCAGCACGCTGATATCCGTACTTGGACCGGTCTTTGTCTTTTTGATGACACGTAATCCCAATTTTCCAAACAGTACCTGGCCGAGTTGCCTGGGCGAGTCGAAGTTAAATTCCATTCCGGCGGCGTCGCGAATGCGTTCTTTTAAATCCACCAGTTTTTTTTCAATATCTACGCTTAGTTGTCGCAGCAGATTTACATCCACCTTGACTCCGGTATATTCCATGTCAGCCAGAACGCTCACCAGCGGCATTTCCACATCAAAAAAAAGCTGGTCCATGCCGGCCGCCGCCAGCCTGGGAAATAGTATCTCCGCCAGTCTCAGCGTGACATCCGCGTCTTCCGCAGCATACGTGCAAGCTTGCTCCAGCGGTACCTGGGCAAAGCTTTTTTGCTGCATTCCCTTGCCAATAAGCGCGGAAATGGCCATGGGCTTTAACCCCAGATAATCCGCAGCCATTGCATCCATGGAATGACTTGCTCGCGAAGAATCCAGCAGATAGTCGGCAATCATGGTGTCCAGATAGACGCCCGCCAGGGGCAGTTGGCAACGCCGCAGCACATTGATGTCATATTTAAGATTCTGACCGATTTTCTTAATTGTTGGATCCGCCAGCAGCGGCCCAAGGTGCTCTTTCAGGGCGTCACTTGCCACACATTCGCCCGGTCCCTTTATGGCGATATACCAGGCTTGCCCGCGGCATGCACAAACAGAAATGCCACACACATTCGATTTCATCGCCCCCAGCGCATCAGTTTCAGTATCCACAGACAGCCAGCGAGACTTTGATTGATCCAGTACTTCACGAATTTCCTGCACCATCTTCATCAAGTTGGCGGTCGAACTGACCAGGCGATAATTCCCTTGCACCGGCTGGAGTGTGTTAGCGGTGGGTGTGATGGCAGTATCATCAGCGTCTACCGGAAAATCACCGGTGCCTTCACCTTCAAGTGGTGTTACCGCATCGCCTTCCGGGGCTTGATTAAATAAGTTGATTTCCCCTGGGGAAAGACTTTTGGCCGGTCGAGCTGTGGCGTGCGGTGCCGTCGGCAACGGGATCGTGTGAGTGCCTGTGATGGTTGTCCTGCCGGCAGCCACCATTTTGAGTTTCTCGATTTGGGGAATGAGTCGGCGAAAGCTCAATTCTTCAAACATGGGCAATAGAGCAGATAAGCGGTTGAGGTCAAAGTGGCATTGCGACCAGGAGAATTCCACCGGTACATCGGTCCGCAATCGCACCAGTTTGCGGGATAGATCCAGCACGCCGAGGTTACTCCGCAAGGCCTCGCCGATTTTACCGGAAATGTTGCCCGCGTTGGCTATGAGGGTATCCAAGGAGCCAAATTGGGCAAGCCATTTGGCGGCAGTTTTCGGGCCGACACCGGGGATACCTGGAATATTGTCCGCAGTGTCGCCGGTAAGGGCCAAAACATCCGCTACCTGTTCGGGCCGATAACCTTTTTTGGCCAATAGCTCCGCAGCATCCATCGTTTCATTTTCCTGAATGTCAAAAAGAACCGTCTGTTGATCAATCAGGGTATCCAAATCCTTGTCACGGGAACAGATGTAAACCTGGATCTGGGGTAAAGTGGCATCATTTTTTATGCGTTGCACCACTGTCGCGATCACATCATCCGCTTCATAGCCGTCCACTCGTAAAATTGGCACACCGATAGCCTCCATCATTTGGCCAATACGTTGTATCTGGGCGGGCATATCCTCCGGCATCGGCTTGCGCTGGGCTTTATATTGGGGATCCAATTGATCCCGCTGGCTGGATCCGGCATCCATAGCCAGCGCTATGTGGGTAGGTTGGCGATTGTCCAGCAGCTTCAGAAACATCGAAATGAAGCCAAAGGTGGCATTGGTCGGCTCTCCGGAAGGGCTTGTTAAGCCGCTGACCGCATAATAAGCCCGGTATATTTGGGCATGACCATCAATGATATAGAGGGTTTTATCATTCATTCTTATTTCGATTATACCGGGGTTGCGTCGATGGTGAGAGCACAGGCTGGATAATCTGCTGTCCAAATGGCTAAACAATCGTTTTTCACGTGGTCGATTTTGTGCTGCGCTATATCTTACCTATACCCCCGAACACTTCCCAAAATTCGCCATACCTTCTTGGCCGCTTGAAAATCGATGTGCGGGCGATAACAATAAAGAAAATAGGGTGCGTTTGGCTGCCTCTGCCGATATAGATTGCTACCGCCAGGGGTGATGAGCCAAGAATATGGTGCGGCACCAGTTGGGCAGGCGGGTTTTTATCGGAAGTGACACTGATGGCCACAGTCGGCAGTTCAAAACAGGATACGCTGCTGGGAAGAGTTGTGGTGGAACAGGGTTTTTGCACTCGCGACGAGCTGGAAGATTGCTTGGCGCTGCAAACCGAACTGTCCCAGCAAAGCAATCAGCGCAGCCTGGCGGATCTTTTGGTTTCCAATGGCTATGTCACCCAAACACAGCTTTTGCGCGCGCGAACTACAGCCGACGAGCAGCGCGTGATGCAGCAGATTCCCGGCTACCAGATTATTTCCAAACTGGGTGCGGGCGCTATGGCGACGGTTTTCAAAGCACGTCAGCTTTCGCTGGATCGCATTGTCGCCATCAAGGTTCTGCCCAAGAGGCTCAGCGAAAACAAAGAATTTGTGGACCGGTTTTACATGGAGGGCAAGGCTGCCGCCCGGCTTAATCATCCCAATATTGTGGGAGCCTTTGATGTCGGAGAGGCCGGCGGGTATCACTATTTTGTCATGGAATATGTCGAAGGCCAGACGGTATTCGACCATATTGCCGAGGGTAATCCGTACAGTGAAAAGGATGCCATCAGCATTATAATTCAGATTTGTAAGGCTCTGGTTCATGCCCACGAAAATGGTTTGATTCACCGCGATGTAAAGCCCAAGAATATCATGATTACCCCCGGCGGCGTCGCCAAGTTAGCAGATATGGGCCTGGCCCGTGAAAAGGACGATCAAGAGGCGGCTCAGGCCGAGGCCGGCAAGGCTTACGGCACGCCATATTACATATCGCCGGAACAAATTCGCGGTGAGCTTAATATCGACTTCCGTGCGGATATCTACTCTCTCGGGGCTACGTTTTATCACATGATAACCGGCCGTGTCCCGTTTGAAGGGGCTTCACCCGCAGTAGTCATGCACAAGCATCTTAAGGAAGAATTGGTGCCGCCGGACCATATCATTTCCACCATCAGTTCTGGTACCAGCGAAATAATTGAAGTGGCCATGGCCAAAGAACCCAAAAACCGGTACGCCTCCACGCAGGATATGCTCTCGGATCTGGAGGCCGTAGCCCGGGGCGAACCGCCCGTGCTGGCCCGTAAAGCCTATGATCTGACGTCTCTGGCCAATCTGGAGAAAAGTGGGCGCGAGGTACGTGAGGGTGGTGTGATCATGGTGGAGGCCTCGCGAGAACAAACTATCGATTTTGGCTCGCGCACCTGGACTGAAAAACTTTCGGATCCTCTGGTCGTTACCCTTTCCGCATTGTTGTTGATGGCGGTGCTCATCATCATTGTTCTTTTGCTAAGCCGTTAATCTGGCATGGTGTGTGCCACACCTGATCCTTTGTTTATCGTGTGGCATATCGGTTATCGGACGCGGCGTTTTTCGCCGACCACGGCTTCTGTTGGAGTTGCGGGCTGTTTTTTTACCAACTTGCCGCTTTGCCGCTACCCGCCGTGAGTTCGCCCTGACATCACATCCTGGACCTTGGACTGTCGCTTCAAATTCAATCGAAAATTGTTTACAATACATTAACCATTTCCCTGTCGGCTTGGTTATTTTTGGACCGGTTGCTGGTTGTCCCGGTCGCAAACGGTTCGAGGATACGTGCATGATTCTGAATCTGATTCGATTTATTTTTGCGCTGCTGGTGGCGCTGGTCGGGCTGGCGTATCTGGCCAAAACCGGACATGGCGTGAATTTTCAGGCGAAGCCATATTTCATGCTGATGGCCGGTATTGTGCTGGCTTTTATGGTCATCACAGTTGATTTGATCTTTCGTCGTAAAAATCTCTCTGCTATTTCCGGTTTGTTTCTGGGCTTGCTGGTGGGAATAGTTCTTTCTCTGGTCCTCGGAGCTTTGCTTAATCAGGTAGCTAAAGTTTTCCTTGATGTCCACGAGCTGCGCGAGTACGGAACCCTCATCCGTGGCGGCAAATTGCTCATTGGGCTTTCGGCCTGCTATCTGAGTATCTCCCTTATTTTACAGACCAAGGACGATTTTCGTTTTATTATTCCCTATGTTGAATTCAGCCGAGCCACCCGTGGGCCGCGCCCGTATATTTTGGACACCAGCACCATCATCGATGGCCGCGTTGCGGATATTGCAACCACTGGTATTCTTGAAAGCCAGTTGATCGTGCCCCGCTTTGTGATCAACGAATTGCAAACCGTAGCCGATTCCGCAGATCGTTTGAAACGCGCTCGCGGACGTCGTGGGCTGGATGTGCTGCAGAAATTACAGGCTATGCCTAAGCTCGAAATGCGCATCTGGGACGGAACCTTGGTGGACAACGCCAAATTTGAAGGCGTGGATCAAAAACTTGTGGCACTGGCGTCGCAGGAGAATGGTCGCATTATTACCAGCGATTACAATCTTAATAAAGTGGCAATGTTGCATGGTGTCACCGTGGTAAACCTCAACGACCTGGCCAATGCGGTTCGAGCGGTAGTTCTGCCCGGAGAGCAGATGCACGTTCGCGTGATCAAGCCGGGTGAGGCGCCCGGTCAGGGTGTTGGTTATCTGGAAGATGGCACCATGGTGGTGATTGAAAATGCCCGCGATAAAATCGGGGGCGATATTGATGTCTTGATTACCAATTCCGTGCATACTTCCGCCGGGCGCATGATTTTCGCACGCTGCACAACGGAAACCCATGCGGTAAATCACCTCGCCAATCACAGCCGGGATTCCACCTGAGTCCCGATCTGGCAGTCCGATGAAGATTGCGTTACAGCGAATCTAACCATAGCATGACGGCGCGGCTTCCATGGTGGCGGCTGGTTGGAGTTGGCTTTGAACAGCGAGAATTTGAATAAAGAGTTTCGGCGAATATATCCGGAGTACGCACTTGATTCCGCCATATTGGAGGTGCGAGCACCCGGACGGGTTAACCTGATTGGTGAACACACCGATTATAACGATGGTTTTGTTTTTCCCATGGCTATTGATCGCGTTACCGCTATGGCGCTGCATCGCCGGAGTGACCATCTCATTCGCTTGTACAGCACCGCACAGCAGCAGATGGCGGAGTTTTCCATTCTCGGTCCCGTCCAGAAAAATCCGCCGACATGGTCTCTTTACGCCAAGGGCGTATGTGAGGCCCTCCGGCAGAAGGGGCACACCGGATTGGGCGCCGATATTCTGACCGATACGGACATTCCCCTGGGTGGTGGACTTTCTTCCAGTGCCGCCTTTGAGGTGGCGATGGCGTTAGCCCTGCTTAGCGCCTGGGGCCAAACCATGCCGCCGGTGGACATGGCCCTGGCCTGCCAATGGGCTGAGCACCATTATGCCGGAACGCCGTGCGGCATAATGGATCAATTTATTTCCGCAATGGCCATGGCCGGTCACGCCATGTTGCTGGATTGCCGCGATCAATCCTACCGCCAAATTCCACTCGATGATCCTACAGTCTGTATCGTCATCGTCAACAGCCATGTCAAGCACGAACTTGTCGCCGGGGAATATAAAAATCGCCGATCACAGTGTCAGGCTGCCGTAGCGGCTTTGGCAGCAACGTATCCCGTCGTGAGGGCGCTGCGCGATGTTACGATGCCCATGTTGCAGGAAGTGCAAGCTTCTATGACTCCAGTGGTGTTTCAGCGAGCCCGGCATGTGGTGGGTGAAAATCAACGTGCTATCGATTTTGCTGCGGCATTGCAGAAGCGAGATTACGCTGCATGTGGCCGTTTGATGTATGCTTCGCACGCCAGCCTGCGCGATGATTATGCGGTGAGTTGTCCCGAATTAGATACCCTGGTGGATCTGAGCCGTTCCGTCAGCGGCGTGTTCGGCGCTCGCATGACCGGCGGCGGTTTTGGCGGATGTATAGTGGTGCTGGCAAAAAAGGAGGCCGTTTCTCAATTGAAGCAAGTGTTGGAGCAGGAATATCCATTGCGTTGCGGAAAAAAGCCGGGCATTTTTGCCACCGCTGCCGGTCCGGGTGCACATGTGGTTCACAGTTGATGGTGCTGACGCGGTGGAAATGGGATTGGCATGAAAGATATTCTGGCAAAGCTGGTGGCCGGCGCAACACTTTCCGAGTTGGAAACCAGGCTGGCATTTGAGCATCTTATCTCCAGCGAGGCCGAACCCGTTCAGGTCGGGGCGTTTCTTGCTTTGCTGGCCATGCGTGAACCCACAGTGGAAGAACTGGCTGGCGCAGCTCTGGTTATGCGTCGTTATGTCGTTCCGATAGAGGCTCCCCCCGATGTCATTGATACCTGCGGAACCGGTGGCACCGGCTCGCGAATTTTTAATGTCTCAACCGCTGCCGCTCTGGTCGCCGCGGCTTGCGGTGTGCCCGTAGCTAAGCATGGCAACAGGGCGGTGACAAGCCGTAGTGGCAGTGCCGATGTATTGCGCGTGCTGGGCGTTCAAGTGGAGGCATCGCCTGAGATCCAGAAAAAATGTCTGGAACAGGTTGGTATTTGCTTCGCCTTTGCGCAGCAACATCATCCAGCGATGCGGAATGTGGCCCATGCACGCAAGGTGCTTGGCTTGGCTACCATTTTTAACCTTATGGGACCACTGGTTAACCCGGCCGGTGCCAAAAGGCAGCTTGCCGGTGTACCACGACCAGCTCTGACTGAAAAAATTCTTGCTGTGCTGATGCGATTGGGAGCCAAACGCGCCATGGTGGTCTGCGGCAAAGACCCGGCGGAGGGGTTTCTCTGTGAACTATCCATCGGCGGCCCAACGCAAATATCCCTTTATGATGGCAAAGAAGTGCGTCGTTTTGCGCTGGTACCCGAGGATGTGGGATTGAACACTGCCAAGTCCGACACTTTACTGATTGATTCTCCGGAGGCATCGGCCCGCCTGATCCGCGAGATTCTCGATGGTCAAACCGGCCCCGCCCGTGACATTGTCCTACTCAATGCCGGTGCGGCGCTATGGGTGGCTGGCAAGGCTCAAAGCATCCGGGATGGTATCAGGATGGCCACTGAGGCCATCACTACGCACCAGGCTAAAAACACTCTGGCGGCTTTGGTTAGCATCAGCCATAGTTAGACATCTCCGTTGGCATGGCTGGACTGGCGGCGATCTGCCGTTTTGACAACGATCAGACGTTGGCTGCTGACAAATTCCTGCCAAGGAGGCAGCATAATTCTAATTTAAAACACCACCAATGTTTTCAGACTACGAATTTGTAACAACTTGCGAAATAAAGGTTTACGTTGTTTGTACTGGGTGGAAAAATGAAGTTGGCATCAGTCTTGCTTAAGTCCAGCGAAAGGAGAAGCTGTTCTCCGGGTTGTCCCAGCGAGGCCCGAAGCCACAGCTTCTCTGGCAAGGCCCTTAACGGGGCGAAATGCCCATGACCGGTGTTGTAAGCCGGAAGTGAAACGTGGTGTTTCAGGCAGATAACATAAATCAGAAAAGGAGTCCACAGAATGGCAGTGAAGCAGATCTCGTTTGATGAATCAGCCCGTAAAAGTCTGTTGGAAGGCGTAACCAAGTTGGCGTCGGCGGTTAAAAGCACGCTGGGTCCGCGTGGTCGCAGTGCAATTTTGGATAAAGGTTGGGGCGCTCCAACCGTGACCAAAGATGGTGTAAGCGTTGCCGAAGAAATTGAGCTTCACAACAAATTTGAAAATGTGGGTGCGCAATTGGTTAAGGAAGCGGCCACGAAAACCAGTGATGTGGCTGGCGATGGCACCACGACCGCCACCGTGCTTGCTGAAGCCGTTTTTAAGGAAGGCTATCGCAATCTCGCCGCGGGTGCCGATGCCAACGCGCTCGCTCGCGGTATCAACCGTGCGGTAGAGGCAGTGGTCTTGAATCTCAAAAAGCTCAGCAAGCCGCTCAATGTTGCGGATAAAAACGAAGTCGCTGACGTGGCCGCGGTCAGCGCCAATAATGACAAAGAAATCGGTACGATCATGGCCGACGCCTTCCAAAAAGTTGGCAAGGATGGGGTCATTACCGTTGAAGAGGGTAAATCGCTGGAAACCTACGTGAATGTGGTGGAAGGCATGCAATTTGATCGCGGTTACATTTCGCCCAATTTTATCACCAACCAGGATGAAATGACCGTGGTCATGGAAAAGCCCTATGTACTGATCTACGAAGACAAAATTTCCAGTGCGACCAAGTTGGTAGCCATCCTCGAAAAAATTCAACAGGCCAAGCGTTCCCTGCTCATTATCGCCGAAGATGTTGACGGTGAAGCTCTCGCCACGCTCGTGGTCAACAAGCTACGTGGTATCTTAAGTGTATGTGCGGTGAAGGCCCCTGGCTACGGTGATCGCCGCAAGGCCATGCTGGAGGATATTGCGGTTCTCACGGGCGGCAAAGCCGTTATGAAGGATCTCGGTATTGAGCTTGATAAAGTCACACTGGACGATCTTGGTCAGGCCCGTAAGATTGAAATCGACAACGACAATACCACTATTATTGAAGGCACCGGTCAGAGCAAGGCGGTTCAGAGCCGCATCGAACAAATTCGCCGGGAAATTGCTGTTACCACGTCGGATTATGATCGCGAAAAACTTCAGGAGCGTCTGGCCAAGCTGGCTGGTGGTGTGGCGCAAATTAATGTGGGTGCTGCGACCGAATCTGAAATGAAAGAAAAGAAAGCTCGTGTGGAAGATGCGCTGCATGCCACACGTGCCGCAGTCGAAGAAGGTATTTTGCCGGGTGGTGGTACGGCGTTGCTTCGCTCTATCAATGTTCTGGAAAACGTAAAAACTGACAGCCACGATGAAGCCACGGGTGTGGAAATAATCCGTCGTGCTTTGCAGGAGCCAACGCGATGCATCGCTGAAAATGCCGGCGAAGAAGGCTCTGTGGTCGTCAAAAAAGTGCTTTCGGGCAAGGGTAATTTCGGCTTTAACGCTCTGAGCTTGGAATATGAACCGGACATGATCAAAGCCGGCATTATTACGCCGCTCAAAGTAGAGCGCAGTGCTTTGCAAAACGCTTCCAGCGTAGCTGCATTGCTGCTGACAACCGACGCCATCATCGTAGAGAAGCCCAAGCCGAAGGGGGCTGCTGGCGGTGGGCCGGGAGGCCCCGGCGGTATGGGAGGCATGGGTGGAATGGGAGGTATGGGAGGTATGGGAGGTATGGGAGGTATGGGAGGTATGGGTGGAATGGGCGGCATGGATGGCATGATGTAGTGTTTCACGGCAATAGTTGCCGTACTGAAATTAATTAAAAACCTTCATTTACAGGAGTATATCCCACATGAAAATCAATCCATTAGAAGATCGTCTGGTGGTCAAACCTGGTGAGGCAGAAACCAAAACCGCTTCGGGCATTGTTCTGCCCGAGTCGGCCAAGGAGAAGCCCACTCGCGGTAAAGTGATCAGTGTTGGTCCAGGAAAAATGCTCGATAACGGTAACCGTGCTTTTACCTTCTTCAATTGTCACGACACCATCTTTACCGACACGATCCAGTGCATCGGCAATCAAATCAC
>JAJZNX010000017.1:52004-68219 GCA_021852275.1 Planctomycetota bacterium
TCGATAACGGTAACCGTGCGCCGGTCGGCGTGAAGGTCGGTGAAGAAGTGTACTACGGAAAGTACGCCGGCACTGAAGTGAAGGTCGATGATGAGGCCCTTGTTATCCTGCGTGAAAGTGATGTGTTGGGCGTTTTGACCAAGTGACATTCAGTTGAATCACATAATGTAACAGTAGGCCGCCACCAATGGCTTGGTAGTGTGGCTGAGTCAAGCAATTTACTAAAGAGGTAAAGAATCATGGCTGCAAAGCAATTAATGTTCGATCAGGATGCTCGTCAGAAAGTATTGGTAGGGCTTAGCAAGCTCGCTGGGGCCGTCAAAGTAACCTTGGGACCGTCTGGTCGCAATGTGGTACTCGCTAAAAGCTGGGGATCACCGCAAATTACCCGCGACGGAGTAACGGTGGCCAAGGAAGTTGAGCTTCCCGAACCTTTTGAAAATATGGGTGCCAAACTGGTGAACGAAGTGGCCGGTAAAACCAACGATATCGCCGGCGATGGTACCACCACGGCAACGGTTCTGGCGGAAGCTATTTATTCGGCGGGTCTTCGGACGATTACCACCGGGGGAAACTCTGTGGTGGTAAAGCGTGGCATAGACAAGGCCGTGGAAGCGGCAACGGAAGCTATCCGTGAGATGTCTCGCAAAGTCAGCGGCAAAGATGATCTACGTAAGGTCGCCACCATCTCCGCCAATTCCGACAGCAGCATTGGTGATTTGATTGCCGATGCACTGGATCGTGTCGGTAAAGATGGTGTCGTGACAATTGAAGAAGGTAAAAGCACGGAAACGGTCATGGATCTTGTTGAAGGCATGGCCTTTGATAAAGGCTATCTTTCGCCATACTTCATGACCAACCCCGGCACGCTGGAGTGTGTGCTGGAAGACCCGTATATTTTGCTCTATGAAAAGAAAATCAGCACTATCAGCGAGCTTCTGCCGCTGTTGAATAAAATTGTGGCCGCGGCCAAGCCGCTGCTTATTGTGGCGGAAGATGTCGAATCTGAGGCCTTGGCTACGCTGGTGGTCAACCGTCTTCGTGGAATTTTGACGGTATGTGCAGTCAAAGCACCAGGCTTCGGCGATCGGCGTAAGGCGATCATGTCTGATCTGGCTACGGTCACCGGTGGTAAGTTCATCAGCGAAGACCTGGGGGCCAAGCTTGATACCATCGAACTCGCCGATTTGGGACGTGCCAAAAGAGTTACGATTGACAAGGATAACACCACCATTATCGAAGGTGCCGGCAAGAAGAAAGATATTGAAGCACGCGGTGCTCAAATTCGCCTGCAAATTGAAAAAACCACCAGCGACTACGATCGCGAAAAACTCCAGGAACGCCTGGCCAAGCTTACCGGCGGCGTAGCGGTTTTGCGCGTTGGCGGTTCCACCGAAACGGAAATGAAGGAGCGCAAGTTCCGTGTGGAAGATGCCCTGCATGCCACCCGCGCTGCGGCCGAAGAAGGCATTGTTGCTGGTGGCGGCGTGGCATTTCTGCGAGCCATTGCTGCAGTGGAAGCTGCTAAGGGCAAGGCTCGTGGAGATGAAAAAGTCGGGTTCGATATTATTCTCTCCGCACTTCGGGCTCCCACTCGGCAAATCGTGGAAAATTCCGGCGAAGATGGCAGTGTGGTCGTTAACACCATCCTCGAAAAGGAAGGTTCGTGGGGCTACAATGCTGCGACTGGAGAGTTCGGCGACATGTTCAAAATGGGCATAGTTGACCCGGCCAAAGTCGCCAGAGTGGCTTTGCAGAACGCCGCTTCGGTGGCCGGGCTGTTGCTTACCACCGATTTACTGGTGACTGAGCTTAAAGAAGAAAATGAGCAGATCGCTGGAGCTATTCGCTAAACGGTGCTGTGTCCGGTTTCTGGTTTGATCACCATGATCGGTTTATCGGTTCTGCACCGCCTATGAAAGTGGATTTCTCCCGCTGGTTGTGGTTATAATTAGAAGTTTGGAAATCGAGGCCTGGGAATATATAAAATGTATTCCCGGGCCTTGTTGTTCACGCCCGGAATTGAAAACGTATGGCCAGCAAACGCGATTACTATGAAATTCTTTCAGTGCAGCGGAATGCTACCGCTGATGAAATCAAGCGATCCTACCGTCAGGCTGCGCTGAAGTTTCATCCCGATAAAAATCCCGGCAATAAAGAGGCAGAACATAAATTCAAGGAATGCTCGGAAGCCTACGAAGTTCTTTCCGATACGGAAAAGCGAAAACTCTACGATACCTATGGCCACGATGGCTTGCGTGGTACCGCCGTCCATGATTACCAACACATGGAAACGGATGATATTTTCTCAATCTTTAATGATATCCTTGGCGGGCGCAGCGGTGGTCGGGGCGGTCGTGGGCGGGCTTCACGCGGTTACGATCTGGAAACACAAGTCGTTGTTACTCTCCAAGATGTTGCCAAGGGCTGTGATCGAGAAATCGATTTTACCAGGCAGGAAAACTGCTCACTTTGCAACGGGACTGGAGCCAAGGAGGGTAGCAAACGCCGGATTTGCAGCACCTGCGGTGGCCAGGGCAAGGTGGCGCAGCGTGGCTTTGGCGGCATGTTCCAAATGGTAACAACGTGCCCATCCTGTCTGGGCCAAGGCTCCATGGTGGAAAAGCCATGCCCGCAGTGCGATGGTTCGGGGCTAAGCCCGGTCAAGCGCACCCTGAAGGTACATATTCCGCCGGGTATTCATGATGGGCAGGCGGTGGGAGTGCGCGGAGAAGGCGAACTTAGCGAGGGCGGAGGCCGCCGGGGCGATTTGCACGTCTATGTGCGGGTGCAGGAACATCCGTTTTTCCAACGCCATGAAAATGATATTATTGTGCAGGTGCCTGTCAGCATTGTACAGGCGGCTTTGGGAGCCGAAGTTGAAGTTCCCACTCTTTTTGGAAAATCCGCCCTGCATGTGCAGCCCGGCACCCAGCACGGCGAAGTGATCAAATTGAAGGGTTTGGGTCTGCCGGATATTCAAGGTGGACGGCAGGGTAATTTGCTGGCCCATGTTCTACTGGAAGTACCGCGTAAGCTCAGCCGCAAACAGGAACAATTGCTGCGAGAATACGCCAGTCTGGAGGAACAAAGCGTTTTACCCGCCCAAAAGAACTTCTTTGAAAAACTTAAGGACTATCTCGTTGGCGATGCGACCACCACTGCGCACGCCGCCGAGGACAAACCCAAGGTTGAACATGCGGAGTAGCATTGAAGGTTAGTGGCGACTGGCCATCAACCAGGTAATTTCAATGGATCTTTTACGATATAAATTGCAGGTGTACCATGAACAAACACGATCAAAAACAGGATCACCAGGTCAGTTCGGAATCCCCTGAACCGGCAGTTCCCACGCCAGTCGAAATTGCGGATGAATCCAAGGGTATGGATGCGGCTTTGGCCGAAGTCGAGGATCTCCGCCAACGGCTCATTCGCTGGCAGGCGGACTATGAAAATCTTCGCCGACGCAGTGCTCGGGAAATGCTCGAATCGCGAACTTTGGCCATCGGTGATTTCGCCCGCGATATGCTTGAGGTTCTTGATCATTTTGAAAGCGCTCTAAGTGTGGATCCGGGTAAGACCGATACCGCAAGCCTGCTACAGGGTATGAAAATCACTTACGATGAGCTGAAGAAAATTCTGGTCAAACGCGGGATCGAATCGTTTGATCCTCAAGGTCAGCCTTTTGATCCCAATGTGCAGGAAGCCATTGCACAGCAAGTCGACGCCCAAGTACCTCCCATGACCGTTTTGCAGACATTACAGCGAGGCTACCGTATGGGTGAGAGGATCTTGCGACCCGCCAAAGTGAAGGTCAGCACCAAGTCGTCGTAGATTTTCGAATGCGTGGCCAGTTCAGCGGGCGTGATGCCGTTTTGTTAACTTTTGCCGAGAAATTGCAATGCCAACGTATGAATATAAATGCAGCGCCTGCGGGCATGGGTTTGAGGAATTTCAGTCCATTTCCGCCAAACCCGTGCGCAAATGTCCCCAATGCGGCAAATTAGCCGTTAATCGGCTTATTTCCGCAGGTGGAGGGGTTATTTTTCGGGGCAGCGGCTTTTACGAAACGGATTATCGTTCCGAAAATTATAAGGCTGAAGCCAAAAAGGAATCAAACAACGGAAAACCAGCAACCGACACCATACCCGTGGGAACAGAAAAAACCGCCCCTGCTCCTGCGGAACATAAATCCGCTGCTGTTGCATCATCCGTCGCCACCGTGCCGCAAAAGTCCGATAGCAAAAAGCCCAAATTGAAAATAGACCACTGAGTATAACTATGACTACCGACGGCAATATCTTCAGATGTCCTGCCTGTGGCAAACCAGTTTCGGCTCCCAGCTATCCATTATTTCCATTCTGTTCTGATCGCTGCCGACTCATTGATCTGAGCAATTGGATCGAAGAAAAATATACCGTCGCCCGCCCCTTGGAACCCGACGAAGAACCGGATGTTGCTGGGCCCGCGGGTTCCTCTCCCCAAGGGTAATTTTATATAGCGATGATTCGGCCACGGCCGTTCTTTCAGCCGCAGGCGGCCATCGCCTGCTCCCATGCCGTGGTTGTGGTGGCCAAAAGCAGCCCCACGTGGGCATTGGCATCCAGTTGAGCCTCCGCTTTGCGGCCTATTCGCAAACATTCGGTAATAACGGATTCCGGCATGGCATGGACATCTGATGGCAATGGTATGGATACCGCGGCCCCCACGCGATTTCGCAGTCGATCATCAAACCACGCTGCGATAAATCCCAGCATAACCGCAACTCCATCACGTATCGCTCGATCTTTGGAAGCCAATGGATCCTGCTTTAATGACCGCTGGGCATACTCTTCGGCTTGACTTTGAATCGTTGCGGCCAGTTCCATTGACACACATCGGCCATTGGCCAGATGATCCAAACCCGCAGTGATTTGTTGCACCCATGTGAAAACGTCAGCGGAGGGCTTTGCAGTTTTTGTTTTCGTCGCGGTACCAACTTTGGTGGGGCGGGCAGGTGCCACAGACTCTTCCTGATCAAACCAGGCCAAGGCTCGGCCCAGGCTGCCGCCGCTAAGCCGGGCCAGTAATCCCGCTTGATCGGATGTGGCCCCGCGTTGTTTCAAAACCGTGACAACGACCGCTTCCGGAAGAGCGCTAAACCGCACGATTTGCGAACGACTGCGGATGGTGGACAGCAGTTCACCAGGGCTGGCGGTAATCATAATCAGGTACGACGCAGGCGGCGGTTCCTCCAAGGCTTTGAGCAGTGAATTCTGGGCTGGAAATTCCATCAAATCCGCTTCATCAATAATAAACCATTTGCCGCGATTGCGCTGTGACCGTTTGTAAAGCTTAGCTTCCACCCGGTGTTCTTCAGAAGCGTTCCCTGTAATTTCCCCACGAATTACATCAATGCTCAGTGTAGTGCCTTTGGATTTACCGCTTTTATCGTGGTATCGGATCAGTTGTCGACTTACAACATGCAAATCCGGATGGTTGGAATGCTCTATCGCAATGCAGGATTCACATGTGTTACAGGGGAGCGTCAGGATAAAATCATCGGGCAATGCAGGCACGCGGAATACACCTGCCTGGCAGTTCGATGTGCTGATGGGATGATCGCACAGGCAGGTCTTCGCCATGGCCAGAGCCGCATTGAATTTGCCGACGCCGGTCGGGCCGGCAAAAATCCATGTGGACGCCAGACGCCCAGAATGAACAGCCCTCTGCAAATGGGCTAAAGCTCGTGGCTGTCCCAGGATGTGGAGCATGAATGCATCTCACTTATCACAAAGCAGCGGCGGCCGACGGTACGTCAAAACACATCTATACCAAGTCTTCGGCAAGTTCATTTAATATCTCAATGCCCTGCTGAAGTTGGTCGTCACTAACAGCATAACTGATTCTAAAATGTGTGTCCCGTATGCTGAAGACCTGCCCTGGAATAACCAGGACATTTTTTGCGATGGCCCGGGCTACAAATTCCGTGGCCGTTCCGGCTCCCGGTACCTGCGGAAACACATAAAACGCCCCACCCGGCGGATTGATGGTGAAGTGTTCGGCCAAGCCGGAGACCACTCGATCCCGTTTGCGCCGGTAGGCGTCAATCATGGGTGTCATATCTACGCTCTGGCTCTGGTATAGCTCCAACGCTGCATATTGTGCGGGGGCCGGGGCGCACACAAATGTGTATTGCTGCAGTTTGGTCATCTGCTCAATGATAACTTTGGGGCCGGAGGCATAGCCCAGTCGCCAGCCGGTCATACCATACGTTTTGGAATAGCCCTTGAGTTGTATGCACTGGTCCGGCAAAAGTGGGGCGATGCTTTCATGTCTCTGATAGCAGAAGGCATCATAAATTTCATCGCTCAACACCATCAGTTTATGTTTGCGGGCAATCTGCGCCGCGGCTGAAAGCTCCGCTGCCGTCAACGTAATACCGGTCGGGTTGCTGGGCGAGCAAATGATCATCATTCGTGTTCGCGGAGTAATGGCCGCCTCAATCCGATCCGCATGCAGCCGAAAATCAGGATACGTGTCGACTGCTACCGGCACGGCTCCGATCAGCCTGGGCAGTTGGCGGTACATCACAAAATAGGGATCCAGGAATAACACCTCATCACCCGGGTTCAGCAGGGCGCACATCGAGAGCATAATTCCAGCCGAAGTGCCAGATAAAATTAAAATGCCGGGATCCCGCCAGCCCGTCGATTCCATCACCTGACGGCGGATGGGGGCGATGAGTTCAGCAATGCCCTGGGTAGGGGTGTAGCGATTTTTGCCAGCTTGGATGGCCTTGATCATCCGTTCCTTCAGGAGTTCCGGCACGTCAAAATCAGGTTGGCCGATGGATAAGTTGATGGGGTTTTTAAGCTTCGCGGCCAGGTCAAAAACCTTGCGAATTCCGGAGGCGTCAATTTCCATGGCTCGCTGGGCGATCAAAGCGCTTGGATCAAAAAAAGTGCCGGTACTCTGTGAGGGAATGGATGTATCGGACAATGGAGTTTTACTCATCGGATGTTTCCGCTTCCGGTAAATAACTGTGTGGCGCCAGCCACATGGTTATTGTAACTCAAGCCAGAATATATGAAAAATTGGACCAAGGGTGAACAGAGAATGCTCTTTGATCTGCTTTCATTGCCGTTGTTCACAAGATCCGCCTGGCCAGAAGGTCATTTGCCTGTAGCAAGGCCGCCTTTCGGGCTTGATACCTGGAGGAATCCAAATACGTCAGGATGGCTGCCACATACGATTTGTTGACAATCGCAACCGGTAAAGTCGCCGGTCGCCCGCGAACCGCCGCTTTCAGCTAAACCAGAGAACCTTAAATGGGCACACATAAGCTCATGGCGATACGTCTAAAATTCCGGCACGCCGCCATTACTTCGTGCTGTAGCTGCCGCCGGTTTTCTCTCGTACTACCGCCTGTGCCGCGGCCAAACGGGCAATGGGTACACGATAGGGGGAGCAACTGACGTAGTTAAGTCCTACCCGATGGCAAAATTCGACAGACGACGGATCTCCGCCATGCTCACCACAGATGCCGACCTTCAGGTCTGCCCGCACGCCGCGTCCCTTTTCAATGGCCATGCGGATCAGTTGTCCGACACCTACCTGATCCAGCGAGTTAAACGGGTCCTTGGGCAAAATTTCCATTTCGACGTACTTGGGAACAAATGATCCCACGTCATCACGTGAAAAACCAAAGGTCATCTGGGTAAGATCGTTGGTGCCAAAACTAAAGAACTGGGCTTCCTTGGCGATCTCGTCGGCGGTCAGGGCGGCGCGAGGCAATTCGATCATGGTGCCGACCTTGTAGTCCACCTTGCGGCCCGTTTTGGCAAAAACCTCGGCGGCCACTGCGTGAACTTTTGGCAGCAGAAATTCAAGCTCTTTAACGGTATTCACGATGGGAATCATAACCTCTGGCGATACCTTAACCCCTTTGGCGGCAACTTCGCAAGCAGCCTGAAAGATCGCTCGCACCTGCATTTCCTGAATTTCCGGGAAAATTACTGCAAGCCGGCAGCCACGGAACCCAAGCATCGGATTGGCTTCATGCAGCTCACTCACGCGGCGCTTGACCTTTTCGAGCGGCACTTTCATCTCTTTGGCCATTTGGCGCTGGTTCTTATCTTCGTGGGGCAGAAACTCATGCAATGGCGGATCGAGCAGACGGATCGTTACCGGCAGGCCATCCATAGCCTTGAAAATGCCGACGAAATCTTTCTTTTGGTAGGGTAGCAGTTTTTTAAGAGCGGCTCGCCGGTCTTTTTCGTTTTCCGCCATGATCATTTCGCGCATGGCAATGATGCGGTCGCCATCAAAAAACATGTGTTCAGTGCGGCAGAGTCCAATGCCTTCGGCACCGAAATCGCGGGCCACTTTAGCGTCGTTGGGGGTGTCAGCATTGGTGCGCACATTAAGTTTGCGGGCGGCATCCGCCCAGGACATCAGCGTGGAAAAATCACCGGTAACCGATGGCTTTACGGTCGGCACAGCGCCGGCGAAAACTTCACCCGTAGAGCCATTGAGCGAGATAACATCTTTGCGGTTGAATTTACGAACTTTGCCGGCCGCATCGCGAACGGTCACGATGCCGGTACTGGCATCAATGTTCAGATCGCCGCAGCCCGCCACACACGGCTTGCCCATGCCACGAGCGACAACCGCGGCATGGCTGGTCATACCTCCAGTGCTGGTCAAAATACCAACAGCCGTTTGCATACCACCGATGTCTTCAGGGGAGGTTTCCTTGCGGACCAGAATAACCTTTTCACCATCTTTAAAACGGCGTTCGGCTTCTTCGGCGGTGAAAGCCAATTTGCCCACAGCCGCTCCAGGCGATGCCGGCAGGCCTTTAGCCACAACATCTTTTTTGGCCTTGGGATCAAAGGATGGGTGCAAAAGTTGATCGAGGCTGGCGGGATCCACGCGAAGAATGGCGGTGTTCTGATCAATAAGTTTTTCACGGACCATTTCTACAGCAATGCGGACGGCGGCCTGGGCGGTGCGTTTGCCGTTGCGGGTTTGCAGCATATAAAAGCGGTTGTGTTCAACCGTAAATTCCATGTCCTGCACGTCTTTGAAATGCTTTTCCAGCAAATCCTTCACCCGCAGCAATTCAGCGTACGCATCAGGCAGGACGTTGCCCATTTTGCTGATTTCCTGTGGTGTACGTATACCCGCCACTACATCTTCCCCCTGGGCGTTGATCAAGAATTCGCCGTAGAAAACATTCTCTCCGGTGGAGGGGTCGCGGGTAAAACAAACGCCAGTAGCGCAGTCCTCACCCATGTTGCCAAACACCATCGCCTGAACGTTAACGGCGGTACCGGCCAAGCCGGAAATTTCATTGAGTTGGCGGTACTTGATGGCTCGTTGGCTGTTCCAGCTTTGAAACACCGCCATCACCGATTTGAGAATCTGCTCCCGCGGATCGATGGGGAATTTTTCTCTGGTGTGCTTTTCGTAAACCTTAAGATATCGACGGCAAACTTCCTGCAGATCTACCACATTAAGTTCAGTGTCTAGTTTGACCTTTCTTTTAGCTTTGACCGCAGAAAGTTCATGCTCGAAATGATGATGATCAACGCCCATGACGGTGTCGCCGAACATATTAATGAGCCGTCGCCACGCATCCCACGCAAAGCGGGGGTTGCCGCATTGTGAGGCAAACGAGTCGATCATTTTTTCCGTCAGGCCGATGTTCAAAACGGTATCCATCATGCCGGGCATCGAAACTGCCGCACCAGATCGGCAGGAAACCAGCAGGGGATTATTCGGATCACCGAGTTTTTTCCCCAGCGTTTGTTCCAGTTGTCGCAGATTTTCATCAATCTGCTCCACCAGGCCCTCTGGAAACTTCTGGCCGGCCTTGTAATAGCCTGCGCAGCACTCGGTGGTAATGGTGAACCCGGGGGGAACGGGCAGACCGATATTGGTCATTTCCGCAAGATTAGCCCCTTTTCCACCAAGCAGTGTTTTATCTTTGGCGGACCCTTCCGCTTTGCCGTTGCCAAAAAAGTATACCATTTTTTCTGTCATGTTAAGACCTCCGTAAGTTTGTTATACCGCGATAAAGCGCCAACATCAAAAAAGCACAAAAACAACCTGTTCCGGGAAGACCGGTCAGGCCCCACCGCGCAACCAAGGGCCAAATTATAGGGGCGAAATTTCTGACGTCAAATGATTGAGCCAGACGGTTTCGTTTCAGTTGGGGCCAGACGGCCTTGGTTATTGCATTGGCTGCGCAAGGTCGGCCAAGATCAAAGAGGCTTGTTGATCGGCGACAATTCCACATGGTATGCCCCTTGCGTGCGAAGGGTGCGTGACGACCGTTTTACGTCCTGCCGAACTTAGGATATCCTAACAGGTCTGTAGGCATTATGGCTTCGATCAGGAAACTTCCAGCATGTCAATGAAATTAATGCGCAAGTACAGTAAACCGTTGATGGCCTTTTTCGGCGTGCTGTTGATGGTTACATTTTTAGTGGGGTATACCTTTACCTCTGGCCTGGGAAGTCGAGAAAACGGATTTATTCTTGGAAGCCTCAACGGCCGGTCCATTACCACCGGCAGCCTGACCCAGGTACGCATCGACTTGCGAATCCTGCAGTATCTGCGACTTCGGCCACCTTGGCTTGGCGATCGTAGCAATAGTAACGATTCATTACAATTCTATTTGTTATTAAACGAGGCCCGTGCCAATGGCTTTCAGGCCAGTCCAGATCAGGTTCGATCGGAGTTGAGAAACAAACAGCTACTTGCTGCAGTGCAAAATCTGGCTGATTCTACCCAGTATGCCTTTCCAGCGATTGCTCAAGCCATGGATGATATGGATACCGTGAACAACATGGTCAACTTTGTATCCGGAGCGGCACAGCCCAGCCGTCCGCAGGTGTTGCATTTCATGAGCCGACTTTTTTCCACCGTCAAGGTGGTATACGTACGGCTTCGGGCGGTGAATGCTGTCGATCATGTTCCGGTACCATCGCAGGGGGCATTAACCCGGTTGTATCAGGCGTATTGCCATGTATTTCCGTGGGCGCCCGGATCGTCTGCTCCTCCACCCTTGATTAACGGCCATCGCTATCCTTTTGGCTTCCGGTTTCCGGACCGGGTGAAAATTGAATTCATTAAACTGGATCGTGCCCAGGTGCGAAAAACCATGCGTCCCACTGTAGCGGATGTTCAGGCCGCTTATCATTATTACCTGCGACATCCCAGCCGATTTACGATTTCAGCGACAGGCCCGGCCACAACCCATCCCGCCGCACCTGAATTGGAGTCATGGAATCAGGTCAAGGAGAAGCTGGTAGAAATGGAGATCAATCGGCGGATTGATGTGCTGTTTCGGCATATCAGTGACATGATATTGCACCTTACCTCCAAGCCATGGGTAGCCGGAGCTAATGATTATGCCCATCTGTTGCCAGGTAAGCAACGGATGTCTTACCAACTCATAGCCCAACGGATGAAACGCGAGTTTGGTTATCAGCCGGAGGTCGGTTTTTTGAATCATTGGCTGGATGCCGGTGGTCTTTCCGCTTTTAAGGGGATTGGTAGTGCGGTGTACCGCCAAAGTGGTTTTCCAGCGCAGACGCTGGCTGATCTGGCCTTGCAGGTGCGCCAGCTTGAACCTAAGCCAAAGGGTCTGGCACTGCTTCTGCATCTGCAGGTTGGAAGAGAAGGTCCGGTGCTTGTAGATAGACATGGAAATCAGTATATTTATAGAGTTGTGGCGGTCAGCAAAGCTCACGACCCGAGCAGTATGGCTCAGGTGAAGACCCAGGTGCTTCGAGACGCTAAGTTACTGGAAGCCTATCGCAGTGCGGTAGCCCGTTGCCGAGAGATGGCGGTACAGGCTCAGTTCCGGTCGCTTAAAGCCATTGCAACAACCGCCGGTATGAATTTATTTCAGCCCCAACCATTTGGTGAACTCCAGGTAGTCGAGGATCCATACACCGGTATGCCTGTGTTAGTACCGGCACAGGTATCCACCATGACTCATCCGCTGCCTTCATTTACAAAAGCGGCATTCAATCTGGCCATTAGACTCCAAGGCCAAGTGCAGCGTGCCAGCCACGCGGGTACCAAGCCGACGGTTTCCGCACATCCGGCTACCGCAGTACAGGTGGATTCCCGTCTGGAGGCATTCACTATACAGTTGATTCATTCGAGTCCGATGCCTGCAACCAATCTTTCAAATGTGCAATCACTGGCCAGGGTAATACGCAGTCTGACTCAATCTCAGGCGATCCGATTTGAGTTGCAATGGCTAAGTCTAAAGGCTGTTTCCTCTCGTGTGGGTTTTGTTCCGGCGAAAAACTGATCCGCTTAATTTTTCGCCAGGGAAGTGGGATTTCTACAGGTTGTTGAACAGTTCACGTGAAATTTTCATCTAACTTGGCGCTGTAACTTCGTCCACGGATCAGGATTGATTTTGTCTGTTCCAAGCGTTATCGGACCTATTTGTCCGGAGTTCCGTGATTGCTTTTTAACCAAAGTCTATGAAGCAAGTTTAAGGAAAACATTGTGCTTGATTTGTAGATTGCAACGTCAAAAATTGACAAAAATTCAAAAGTTTCAAAAAATATTATACGACGTAACATCTTATTTAATAACGTCTTACAAGTTTGTATTATGAAAATCATGGCAAATTATGACCCGAAAGACGGTCTATGGCGTATAATAGTGTAGGTATAAACTATTTGGCTCGAAAGAAAGGAGCAATCATCATGGTTCAAATGACAGTGAGCAATACAATCAACGCGCCAACTAAGCCGACACGCTTGGTAAAGCTTTTGGTGGCATTGCCTGATGATATGCAGTTGCGTCTGCGGGAAGCCCTTTCCGCCGATCTGGAGCACGTTGCACATCCATCCTTTAAGAGTCGCAATGCTGAAGAAAAGCTCTTTGCCGGTGATGTGGTTATTGCGGGTAAGTCGGACGGAAGATTTAATTCTGCCGATAATGATGACGAATTCTTCGCCAATGGATCCCTTGCGCCTACCATGAGCAAGCAAGCGGAGCAAATGGAGTTCTTGCGGTACAACTTTGCGCGGATGAAAGCTTCGCGATTTCTTCGGGAATTCAGAGCCAATCCAACTCGCGCTACAGCGGCACGGGTGGACTTTTGGTATCGCCGCGTGATTGAAGCCCGCCAGACCATTGCCCGGGCCAACATGGCTCTGGTCATGGCCATGAGCAAACGCACACGCATGACCGAAGTGGATCCCAGCGAATTGATTTCCGAAGGTAACATGGCGTTGTTACGGGCCATGGAAAAATTTGATGTGGGTCGCGGCTTTAAGTTCAGCACCTACGCCTGCCGGGCCATTATTAAAGCATTCAGTCGCGCGGCCATGAAGAACAGCCGTTATCGCGATCTGTTTTCGGCAGAATATGATCCCGCTATGGAATCCGGAGATATGGCCGCCCAGCGCCATAGCGAAGCGGCACAAGATGCGGTGGCGGCATTGCGCCGAATTGTGGAATCGAATAGTGCTGATCTCACCGATCTGGAGCGGCGCGTCATTCAATCGCGTTTTTCGATTGGATCCGACGGCCAGGGCCAGGATACCCCGCGCATGACCTTGCGCGAGGTTGGGGTAATGGTCGGCTTGACCAAAGAACGTGTGCGTCAAATTCAACTCTGCGCGCTGGGGAAATTACGCGCCGTAATGACCAACGCCCATGCGGCCTGATCGGGCCGTTTTTATCGGCACTTGGGCTTCCGCCAGCGACAAAAGTCTGCGGTGAGTCCCAATCGCCGAGGTGTCCAGCTTACTTGCCAAAACTTTAAAGAAAACATAACAATTTCCTTAAGTGCTTATTTTAGCTTATCTTACAAATGTGTGATCAAATAAAATACGGTCGAAAATTTCACCGAAGCTACCCTGGATAATGCTTATCCGTATAAAAATAATGGATCGGATATTAAAACGTTCGATTCGCCAAGTTATCCGAAGCTGTGCTGTAGCAGTTTTGGTTTGTTGAACGCCTTGGTTTTCTTTTGGGAAAAAGGAGAAGCACGTATGAGTAGTACCTTAATGGATAGTTCCGTCAGCGAGGTTAATGTGGTGAGTGCTAAGCCAAAGTCAGCGGGTAAGAAACTTCCACCACGCTTTCAGAAATTGCTCAGGAATATTTTAAATGCCGATCTTTCCTACGTGGATCACCCTGCGTTCGCCCGGCCGGAAACGGAATCTTTAATCTTTTCAGCGCCCTGGGATGGGTCAATGTCGGCCCTTGAAAATGCCGACATAACGACCGCAACCGGCAGCGAGGCATCGACGGAGAATGGGGCGGAGGCAATGCCCATTACTCTGTTGACGGCGGACCCCTTGCCAAGCCGCGACATGGAAAACAAACTGTTCATGCGTTTTAATTTCGCCCGCAAGCAGCTTGCGCGGCTGGCTGAACGTTTTCGCGTTCGCTCCACGCTTACCCTGGCGGAGCAGATGGAATTCTGGCACGCACGTGCCGTGGAAAACCGGGAATTGCTAGCGCGCATGAACATGGCTCTGGTGCAGGCCATGGCCAAGCGCAGCCGGGCGAACAGTGAGGTGGAAAATGCCGAGCTGGTGTCCGAGGGCAATGTGGCCCTGTTCCGGGCCATTGAAAAATTTGATGTATCCCGCGGATTTCGATTCAGTACGTATGCGTGCCGGGCTATTCTGAAGGCGTTTAGCCGGGCGGCTATCCGCAACAGCCGTTATCGCACCATGTTCGCCGTCGAATTAACGTCTAACAACATCGATCGTGTTGATCGAGAACAGCAAGTACGTCAAACACAGGAGGATTCTATCGTGGAACTTCGTCGAGTATTAACAGAAAACCGGGCTTCGCTTTCACGGGTGGAGCAGCGCGTTATTGAATCACGTTTTTCAATCGATGCTCCAGCCGATGATACATCAGCGCGAATGACCCTTGAGGAAATTGGCGATGTGATCGGCGTGACCAAGGAACGAGTCCGCCAAATTCAGATGCGGGCCTTGGAGAAACTGCGTTACGCCCTGGAGCGACGCGGCGTTTCTTAAGATGCCGGGGTGGCTCTCCCGGAATAAAAGGAGAAGCCTTGAGAGCAAGGTAGTGAGCAAGGTGGGACTACCCCCAGCGCTGGGGAAAATCCCGGAGAGCAATCAGTAAGGGCGACGTGGCAGAGAGCCGACCGCAAAACTGTGGGGTTGCGTGTCCTGCCGCTCGCCCTTTTTATGTTTCTTAAAGGCCACGGGATACACCGGTGGAAGAAAATAACCATGCAAGGCCAGACGAACAGGTGACCGCAGGACAGGCTGCCCCAGCTATCAGCAGATATTCTATTTTAATTTTACCAGTTTAATTATTTTGGTTCCGCCAAAAAATCGGGGCGACAGGACACCTATAGGACTATTTGTATTTGCGTGCAAAGGTGTGGGATTGGCCCGGGCGGGCTTTTGAATCAGAAGCTCCCGGTCTAGCATGTTAGCGGAGGGTCGCCGGAGTTGTAGAAAGGGTAGTTCAACTTGGCGTAGAGTTGCTCAAAAGACAGAAATACTTTGTCTTCGATGACCATCAAGCTGGGGAGATCCTGGGCAGCCAGGGGGATGGGGTAACGACCGAACCAGCGGATGGCTTTCGTGCCAAGTTCGCAAGATGTCTTTTCCTCTTTCGAGAGCGTGATCGTGGCCTCGGTTGCCAGGCGTATCAGGTCGTGGGATTTGATAATCTTCCCCTGGAGGCGGTTTTCGGTAACACATATTGGATTTTTTTTATCAGGTGCGCCTTCAGGAGATTTTCGATCGCGAGTGCGGCGAGAAATAATGCGACGGAAAATATTCGCGGGGGTTGATCCCATCTGCGATGTTGAGTGAGGGCAGCGCCTAGCGATTGCACGTCGGCCGCATTGGCTTCGATAGCTAAGCGAGCTACTCGGTAGAGCTCGCGTGCCTTGTCGGCCCACTCCAAGCTATTCTTGGCGCACGACTCGTAAACCGAAGGAGTTCGTTGCGTATGCGTGTCGGAACGGGTTTCGTCGCTGCTATCTACCATAGAATGGTTCCGGTTCCAGACAACTTGAATTTCCGAGTATAGTCCTGGTGCGGTGGATTTGACAAGTGCTATGGGGTGTTGGATCGCTCGATGGGTGCGTGGCACGTTATGCGGCCCGGCGTGGAGCGCAGCGGCGAAGCATGTAATCGTCCCAGCGGCCATCTTGGCTCAGGCGTAGAGCGCGCAGCGCCAACATGG
>JAJZNX010000139.1 GCA_021852275.1 Planctomycetota bacterium
ATAGCCCGACGCCGCCGAACCCAAATACGTCACCGGCGTAACCGCCGAACCCATATCCACGACGGTTAGCGCCACCGAATCCGCATGAGCCGTAGCGGCCAGAGCGGATCCCGCAGCAAGAGCTGCGAAAGCAAGAAAACATTTATTCAACATCTATCTATCCCCTTCAAGGGCCACAAAGGACCACCAAAATTCGCGCCGCACAAACCTATCGCACGGCTGCGTGTACAAAACAATTTGACGAGTTGGGCAAACGGGAACTGAGTAATCTCTTCTCTCCCGATGCCTGACGCATCTGATAAATTAACTATAGTGATATCATGGTGCCAGTCAAAGAAAAACTTTGAATTTTGTGGTCATTGATGGTTATCACACGTCGCAACATCCCGACAAAGTCCAATAACCACACCTGGAGCGCTTCAGCGATTCCGATAACACGTCACGGCGATTGTCACCCTTGATTCTTGTTCCGCCGCCATTCAACTTCGAGCATCTGTTTGATGGATATCAGCACCCCATGTAATATGCTTTCAGCCACAGCATCACCCACTGGAAATATTCTCTCGATAAGGAGTTCCTATGAATCGTCGACATTTTCTCCAACTCACTGCGGCTGCGGCTTTGGCCGCATCGGTACGCGAGGACCATTTGCAAGCGGCGGATTCTTTAAGCGGTTCGAGACCGGCCTTCTGGAAGCTTGCACCCACGCCTCCCATGGGCTGGAATAGTTATGATTATTACGGTAGCACCGTCACCGAATCGCAATACCTGGCTAATGCCCAGTATATGCAAAAACATCTCCTGCAATGCGGCTACCATTATGCCGTGATCGATTATCTCTGGTTTGATCCCACGCAGGCTACGCGCGGGGTCTGGCAGCGTGGCAAGTTAGCGATGGATAAGTTCGGGCGGCTGCTGCCAGCGTTAAATAAATTCCCTTCCGCCCGGGGCGGTGTAGGCTTTAAGCCGATCTCGCAGAAAATTCATGCCATGGGATTAAAATTCGGGTTTCACATCATGCGGGGCATTCCGCGCCAGGCAGTACACGCCAATACGCCCATTGAAAGTTCAACATACACCGCGCGTGACGCTGCGGATATTCACAGCACATGCGCGTGGAACAATGATATGTATGGCGTAAAGGGCAATACGCCCGCCGGTCAGGCGTATTATGATTCCCTCATTCGCTTGTACCATTCCTGGGACACCCAGTTTATTAAGGTAGATGATTTGTCCCGCCCTTATCATAAGGATGAGATCCATGCCATTCGCCGGGCCTTAAATAAATTCGGCCCCGATATCGTGTTCAGCACGTCACCAGGAGCTACCCCGGTTTCTGAAGGCAACGATATTGAACACTGCGCCAACATGTGGCGGATTCGTGATGACTTCTGGGATTCCTGGCCGCTATTGAATAATATGATCGAATTGGTGGCGGCGTGGAAGGGATTCGCCGGTCCGGGGCATTGGCCGGATTGCGATATGATTTGTCTGGGACACATTGGAAAAGACGCGGTGGGCGGCCTGCGAATGACGCATTTCACCATGGATGAACAGCGCACCATGATGACCCTGTGGGGCATAGCGCCTTCGCCGCTTTTTCTGGGCATGAATCTTACCCAAATGGATCCCTGGACGCTTTCGTTAATAGCCAATCCGGAAATGCTGGCCATTAATCAGGACATCTTGGGTGCGCAAGGCATGCGCGTTGCCCAGCATGGCGCACTGGAATCATGGGCAAAAAAACTCCAGAACGGCGACTTGGCCATGGCCATGTTCAACCGTGGAGAAAAAGATGGTCAACCCGTCTCGGCAGACTGGTCCGGCTTAGGATTGCCTGATCGTGCGGTGGTGCGGGATGTCTGGAATCAGCGAACTTTGGGTGAATTTAACGGCAAAATAGTATTGCCCGTCGCCAGCCATGGTGCCCATCTGCTTCGAATCAGCCAGCCGACGTAATTTGCCAAGCAATGGCCCCTGATGGGACGCTCGAGGGGAACTGCATAGTCGCGTCCTTACACCAGGAATAAAATCGGGGGCTTGGCAATGCCACGCCCCCGATGTAGTGATGGCATAGGAATAAAAAACTGATTCGATAATTTCCGCAGGCGGCTATGCGGCACGTTGCCGCGCTCCGAGTGACCGCGACACAATGAAGTCGAATCGACCTTGCGCCATGGAAATTAGGCCGATTTCCGGCGGCGACCAACCAGCAAGAGTCCAAGCCCGCCGAGAGCCAGCACGCCGAAAGGTGTTGGTTCGGGCACGGGTGTTGGCACGGTGATGTTGTCGATATAAAAGGTTGCTCCGGCAGGCGGGTTTCCATTCATGATAAAACCTGGTTGGAAATATGTAAGTGTTGAAGAAGGGGCGGACGGCAGGCCCGATGGCAGAGCGTAAGTCGAAGTAAAAAACCCATTGGCATTCGCCACCGCCGTCGTGGTTGTCGGAGAAATCTGATCATAATTACTGGTAAAATTCAGCAGCAGCAGTATCTGAAAATATGAAGCTGCCGCAGGTGTTGGTTCGGTGAAATCAATGCTCAGCGTGGATGCGCTCGCCAAGGTTGAAAGAAAAGCTGCATTGTTTTGCTCGCCGGGACCCCCCACTGAGTCGTAGGCTCCTGACACAACTGTGACCTGCAGGGAACCGGCAGTTCCGGATGTTCCGGCGGCCGTAGTGTTGCCGATGCCGTTGGTCGTCGCACCGTCGCTGTCGGGCGTTGCGACGGGTGCTACCGTCAGTGCCGTTCCGCCACTCCAACTGCTCGCACTAAAATCTTGCTGCGTGGTGAACAACTCTGTCGCCATCGCGTGGTTGACAGTTACAGACACCGCTGCCGCCCCCACCAATGCTACCGCCAACATCATTCTTGAACTACTTGAAGATCGCAGAAACATAAGAATTCTCCTTCCAGAGAAACAGAGATACAACCCAAGCCGCAGCCGCCGGGAAACGCTCCCAGCATCACCACCGCTTGGATTTTCAACCAACCTGACGAAATGCGTTACTTGGCAAACCTGCCGTGTAACTATTCAGGCAATACCAAGTTGCCATTGTTCTTAAGTCTATACATCCGGTGTCGCACCGCCACTGTGTACAGCGCACAAATTACTGTCTAGAGCGCAAAATTATTTGTTCCATACCGACGAATATTGGCTTGGTTTGCCCAGTTTTCTCGTATTTTCCAGCCTTTGTCGTAATTTTCCCCATCCGTTACGCGTAGCCGCTGTCTTCGGGCCGGCCAAATAGCAGGTCAATAAAGGGTTTATCTTGGGGTTGAAAAAACATATAGACATGATCACCCGTTTGGATCACGGTATCGCCGCGTGGGGCCACGAGTTGATCGTTCCGCACAATCAGCATCACGCTGGTACCTGTGGGAAATTCCAGTTCCCGTAGGGCCGCCCCGCACACCGCTGCCGCGGGTTCAATGAAAAATGAGCCGAGTTGGCCGCCCAGCGACCGGGCGGAATTTATTTCCAGTACCGCTTCCGGTGCCGGTTTTTCCTGTTGTCCGAAGCCCAGCAGCCGCGTCACCCAACGGATGGTGGCACCGGGAATTAATGTGTTAACCACCACGACGAAAAACACAATCGTAAAGACTCTCTGCGCTCCGGGCAGGTGGGCCATCATGGGAAATGTCGCCAGAATAATTGGCACCGCCCCGCGCAAACCGCACCAGCCGATATAGCATGTCTCCGCTACGGAAAACCGCAGAGGAAGCAGGCACACCGCTGTCGCCAATGGCCGTGCAATGAGCGCCAAAGCAAACGCAATGCCCAATCCCAACCATGCCACATGCGCCAACTGTGCCGGCAAAATCAAAAGTCCCAGCATTAAAAACATTCCGATCTGCCCCAGCCAGGCCAGCGCTGAATGCACGCGCAGCAAGCCGCTGCGAAATGGCAGGCTTGATGCGTCCATGAATAATGCCGTCGCATACACCGCCAGAAAGCCGCTGCCTTCTAAAATGGTTGCTGATCCATAAGACAAAATCGCCATGGCCAACGTAAACGCGGGAATTAAGCCGGTGCTCGGCAGCGGCATGCGGCGAAGAATATACCGCGCTAAAATTCCGAGCATTGCTCCCACCGCCCCACCAACAATCAATTGGATCGGAACCTGCAACAGCAACCAGCCGATCGCAAGATGTTGGTGCGAAAGTATTTCAATAACCATGGTGGTGAGAATGACAGCCATGGGATCGTTGATACATGATTCAACTTCCAGCAATCGCGATAATCTTGGTTTGAGCCGCAAACGCCCGGCGTGCAGCACTGAAAACACCGCCGCCGCATCCGTGGAAGATACGACCGCTCCAATGAGCATGGCTTGGGACCAATTCAAACCCATCACATGTGCCGCCAATGCGATAATGATTGCGGTCAACGCCACGCCCATAGTTGCCAGCAGCGATGCCGGCAAAAGCACGGATCTGACCGCGGCAGGCGGGGTCGTCAGGCCGCCTTCAAACAGGATCAAAATCAGCGCCACCGTTCCCAGACGAAACGCAAAATGAAAATTCTGAAAATGAATTCCGGCAAAGCCCTGCGGCCCGGCCAACATGCCCAGCACCAGCAGCAACAGCACCGCCGGAATACCCACCCGATCCGCAGCTCGGCAGCGGCATGCGGCGAAGAATATACCG